>NZ_JALRMO010000001.1:6527500-6592500 GCF_023276405.1 Paenibacillus hamazuiensis | reverse complement strand
GACACGAGGAACCCCGTGGGAAGCAGGCAGGACCATCTGCCAAGGCTAAATACTCCCTAGCGACCGATAGTGAAGCAGTACCGTGAGGGAAAGGTGAAAAGAACCGCGGGAGCGGAGTGAAACAGAACCTGAAACCGTGTGCTTACAAGAAGTCAGAGCCCGTTAAAGGGTGATGGCGTGCCTTTTGTAGAATGAACCGGCGAGTTACGTTCACGTGCGAGGTTAAGGTGAAGAGCCGAAGCCGCAGCGAAAGCGAGTCTGAATAGGGCGACTTGAGTACGTGGGCGTAGACCCGAAACCGTGTGATCTACCCCTGTCCAGGGTGAAGGTGCGGTAACACGCACTGGAGGCCCGAACCCACGAACGTTGAAAAGTTCGGGGATGAGGTGGGGGTAGGGGAGAAATTCCAATCGAACTCGGAGATAGCTGGTTCTCCCCGAAATAGCTTTAGGGCTAGCCTCGGGATAAGAGTAGCGGAGGTAAAGCACTGATTGGGTGCGGGGCCCGCCAAGGGTTACCAAGTCCAGTCAAACTCTGAATGCCGCATACTTATACCCGGGAGTCAGACGGTGAGTGCTAAGATCCATCGTCAAGAGGGAAACAGCCCAGATCATCAGCTAAGGTCCCCAAGTGTGTGTTAAGTGGGAAAGGATGTGGAGTTGCACAGACAACCAGGATGTTGGCTTAGAAGCAGCCACCATTGAAAGAGTGCGTAATAGCTCACTGGTCGAGTGACTCTGCGCCGAAAATGTAACGGGGCTAAACACACCACCGAAGCTATGGGTCCAGTAATGGGCAGTAGGGGAGCGTTGTATACGGGTAGAAGCTTGACTGTAAGGACAGGTGGACTGTATACAAGTGAGAATGCCGGTATGAGTAACGAAAAGATGGGTGAGAATCCCATCCGCCGAAAGCCTAAGGGTTCCTGAGGAAGGTTCGTCCGCTCAGGGTTAGTCGGGACCTAAGGCGAGGCCGAAAGGCGTAGTCGAAGGACAACAGGTCGAAATTCCTGTACCACCGTGAACCGTTATGAGCAATGGGGTGACGCAGAAGGGTAGTGACGCGGACTGATGGATGTCCGTCCAAGCAGTAAGGCTGGTGCGTAGGCAAATCCGCGCATCGATAAGGCTGAGCTGTGATGGGGAGGGAAACTTCGGGAGTACCGAAGGTCATGATCTCAAGCTGCCAAGAAAAGCCTCTAGCCAGGGAGAAGGTGCCCGTACCGCAAACCGACACAGGTAGGCGAGAAGAGAATTCTAAGGCGCGCGGAAGAACTCTCGTTAAGGAACTCGGCAAAATGACCCCGTAACTTCGGGAGAAGGGGTGCCCCGGTAAGGTGAATAGCCGGAGGGGGCCGCAGTGAAAAGGCCCAAGCGACTGTTTAGCAAAAACACAGGTCTGTGCGAAGCCGCAAGGCGAAGTATACGGGCTGACGCCTGCCCGGTGCTGGAAGGTTAAGGGGAGCGGTAAGGTGCAAACCGAAGCTGTGAACCGAAGCCCCAGTAAACGGCGGCCGTAACTATAACGGTCCTAAGGTAGCGAAATTCCTTGTCAGGTAAATTCTGACCCGCACGAATGGCGTAACGACTTGGGCGCTGTCTCGACGAGAGATCCGGTGAAATTTTAATACCTGTGAAGATGCAGGTTACCCGCGACAAGACGGAAAGACCCCATGGAGCTTTACTGCAGCTTGATATTGGACTTTGGTACGATCTGTACAGGATAGGTGGGAGCCTTTGAAGCATGAGCGCCAGCTTGTGTGGAGGCGACGTTGGGATACCACCCTGATCGTATCGGAGTTCTAACCTGGTACCCTGATCGGGTATGGGGACAGTGTCAGGTGGGCAGTTTGACTGGGGCGGTCGCCTCCTAAAGAGTAACGGAGGCGCCCCAAGGTTCCCTCAGAATGGTTGGAAATCATTCGAAGAGTGCAAAGGCAGAAGGGAGCTTGACTGCGAGACAAACAGGTCGAGCAGGGACGAAAGTCGGGCTTAGTGATCCGGTGGTACCGAATGGAAGGGCCATCGCTCAACGGATAAAAGCTACCCTGGGGATAACAGGCTTATCTCCCCCAAGAGTCCACATCGACGGGGAGGTTTGGCACCTCGATGTCGGCTCATCGCATCCTGGGGCTGAAGTAGGTCCCAAGGGTTGGGCTGTTCGCCCATTAAAGCGGTACGCGAGCTGGGTTCAGAACGTCGTGAGACAGTTCGGTCCCTATCTGTCGCGGGCGTAGGAAATTTGAGAGGAGCTGTCCTTAGTACGAGAGGACCGGGATGGACGTACCGCTGGTGTACCAGTTGTCTCGCCAGAGGCACGGCTGGATAGCCAAGTACGGAAGGGATAAGCGCTGAAAGCATCTAAGCGTGAAGCCCCCCTCAAGATGAGATTTCCCAGTATGTAAGACCCCTTGTAGACGACGAGGTAGATAGGTTCGGGGTGGAAGCGCGGTAACGTGTGGAGCTGACGAATACTAATCGGTCGAGGGCTTAACCAAAAAAGTACCCAAGAAAGTGAAGAAGACGCTGACGAAGCATATTCCGATTACTTTCTCGGGGCCCAAAAGGATAAATTCTAAAGCGTAACTTGAAGTGATTCGCATCTAGTTTTCAGGGAGCAACACTCAATAAACGCAATAAAGCCGCTGCATTTGCAGCGGCTTTATTGCGTTTATTGAGTGTAACACGAGGTATCCTGCGGATTGATTTTGATCAGACCTATCTTCGTATGTTTTTTAAACCGAAGCAGAATAAGAAACCGGGGAGCCAATAGCCAAATATGCACGCCAATCAAATGAAGCAATGTGGACGTTGAAACCCACGGGTATGTACATGCGATGATAAGAAGTGGTACCCAAAACAGCTGCAGGTTGTTTTTTTTAAACTTGGACAACGAATAATATTGATCGGGGACGAGACCGATCCACGGCAGTGCGGCATGATAAGACCACGATTTAAGCGGTGTACGCTCCTCCTTCATTTTAAACAAAAGGCGGATAAACCAATGGTGAACAAGAGCTGTCAAAAAAATACATATCGGCAGACGCAAAGGGTCTTTTTGATACAAATCGTAAGCGAAGCAGGCGGCGAGCAGGCCAAGATAAGAATAGCGGTAAACCGTCGAATACCTTACTCTGGTTAGCAAACGGTAGTTATATATAGTAGATTCTTTGGGCAGTTGACGTTCGTTCACGGTTTTCCTCCGGGTATAAAGTATAAAGACGAATAACTATTTATGTTTATCGGTATACCGTTCGAAAAACATAAGTTTTTTCATGCCGTCACCTAAAGATGCACAGTGACATACAGATGTAGTAACAAAAAGCAAAGTCTCTAGTTTTAACGAGATAGAACGATGGGTATACTGATAGAAAAAAGACTAGGGGTGAAAGGCATGAGCGAGATGGCGGAGCGGCAGCAAGAACCATGCACTTGCATTATCTGCGGGCAGCAGAAGAAGGAAGGCATCATGATCATTACTGAATTTATATGCGACGAGTGCGAAGCGGAGATGGTGCGCACGGATGTCAAAGATGCCAAATATCCGTTCTTCATACATCAAATGAAACGGATTTTATATAAAATGAATGCGTAGCCGCACAGGGCTTTCTCTTCTTTGGCTGAGAGAAGCCTTTTTTTATTTTGGCTGCCGAGGTATCGATCCGTTACAATAAAAGAAAGGTTTCTGAATCAGAACTACCCAAGACAAGCGACCGCGATTCAGCAGAAAATGTATGAGCTATGATAAGAATAGGAGATCGCCTATGAACGACGATAAAGCTCCATTATATGAAAAATTACTCGAGCATGCGGATCGCCGCTCTATCAGCTTTCACGTACCCGGTCATAAATCGGGGCAGGGTATACTGCCTCAGGCATTAAGTCATTACGGGCAAATCGCGAAAATAGACCTGACGGAAATTACCGGGCTCGACGATCTCCATCATCCCGAAGAAGTCATTCGGGAGGCGCAGCTCCTGGCGGCCCGATGTTTTGGTGCGGAAGAGACATTCTTCTTGGTCAATGGCAGTACGACCGGCAATTTGGCGATGATCCTGACGGTCTGCGGGAAAGACGACATCCTGCTGGTCCAAAGAAACGTGCATAAGTCGGTTATCCACGGACTCATGCTGGCGGGGGTCAGAGCGGTGTTTATCGCGCCGCAAATGGACAAGTTCACCGGTCTTGCCGGAACGCTCGCAGCGGAGGACGTCGCCGAAGCGCTGGCTGCGTATCCCGAAGCGAAGGGCCTCCTGATCACAAATCCGAACTATTACGGGATGGGCGCCCGGGTTGGAGATTTGGCCGAGCTTATGCATGGGCATCGTAAGCCGTTGTTGGTGGATGAGGCTCATGGCGCACATTACGGGTTTCATCCGGAGCTGCCGAGGTCTGCTTTAATGGAAGGGGCGGACATAGTCGTACAATCGACCCATAAAATGCTCACGGCGATGACGATGGGGGCCATGCTGCATGTGCAGGGAGAAAGGGTGGATCGAACCGTATTGGCACGGATACTGGGAATGCTGCAAAGCTCAAGCCCGTCTTACCCGATTATGGCAAGTCTGGATTTGGCGCGAAAGCAAATGCAGACTGAAGGTCGAAATTTGCTGGAACGCGCGCTTGCGCATCTCCGCGAATTTGTCGGCCTTATGCGCGAATTGCCCGCTTTTCGAATCATCAGCCAAATGGAGCCCTCCTTAGCCGTTGCTTCCAAAGATCCGTTTAAGGTGCTGGCGGAGGATCGGACCGGAACGCTGAACGGTTTCCAATTGAAGGACGAACTCGAAAAGCGGGGATGTTACTGCGAGATGGCGGATCCCCGTTACGCCCTGCTCGTATTCAGTCCGGCTTCGACGCATCTGGATGCGGTCAAGCTGTACGAAGCTTTTTCCGACGTTTATGCCGATTTGCGATTGGATAAGAAGGAACTTATGCCGGAGACAACGAATATATATAATTTAACCCCACCCATGAAGGTATCCGCCCCTGTATCATTCAGTATGGCTATGATCCGGCACATGGTAGCGGCGAAACGGTTGCCTTTCGAACAAGCCGTAGGGTTTAGTTCGGCGGAAATGATTGTACCTTATCCTCCAGGCATACCCATGTTATATCCGGGAGAGCGAATAACCGTGGAAATTGCCGACGAACTGCAAATACTGAGCGATTCGGGCGCCAAATTTCAAGGACTCCCTCCGGGCATGGATGGAACGATTGCAGTTGTGACAGCTTCTTTTTTTTCAGATCAAAGTTGAAATATCAATTTCATGCAGAGATAGTACCAGGAGGACCAAGTGAAAGGATTATTTATTACGTTCGAAGGCCCGGACGGCGCAGGAAAAACGACACAGCTCAAAGGTTTGGCCGCGCAGCTGCAGGCTCAAGGACATGAAGTTGTCGTAACGCGGGAGCCGGGAGGTACCGCGATCAGCGACCAGATCAGGGAGGTGCTTCTATCTCCTAACAACCGGGAGATGGTCGACCAGGCGGAGGTGCTGCTGTATGCCGCATCCCGTGCACAGCACGTGCATGAACTGATTTTACCGGCTCTTGAAGCGGGGAAAATCGTGCTTTGCGACCGGTTTATCGACGCCAGCATGGCTTACCAGGCATTCGGTCTAGGGGTGGACGAAGAGACGGTACGGTCCATTAACCGGTTTGCCAGCTCCGGGCTTCAGCCCCGAAGAACCTATATGCTGGACGTGCCGGTGGAAATCAGCTTGACGCGGCTTGGCCGCAGGCAGCAAACGGTTAGCGGCGCGAACCTGGACCGGATCGAGCTTAAAACGGCGGAATACCATCGCAAGGTGAGGGAAGGCTTTCAGCGTATTGCCGAGCAAAATAAAGATCGGGTCGTCCTCATCGATGCGAACAGGCCCGAGGAGGAAATTGCCAAAGACATCCTAAGCGATTGCAACCGTTTGCTTGCATCATTTTTCGCATAAATCAGGTATAATGAAGGAGGCGTTAACCATGAAATTAGTGATTGCCATTGTACAGGACAAGGACAGCAACCGTTTATCCAACGCGTTGATCAAGGAAGGGTTCCGTGCAACCAAGCTGGCCAGTACCGGCGGGTTTTTACGCGCCGGCAACACGACGTTTATGATTGGAGTCGAGGACGAGCGGGTCGGCGAGGTGATGCAGATCATTAAGGCGAACTGCAAAATCAGGGAGCAAATGGTCACGCCGGTATCCCCGATGGGCGGAACAACCGACTCCTACATTCCGTTCCCGGTGGAAGTACAAGTGGGCGGGGCGGCGGTTTTCGTCGTGCCGGTAGAGCGGTTTGAGCACTTTTAAACCAGGTGACGACCTAAGACGGAGGAAGGTGAGCCACAAGTGAAAATCAATCCGGGATGGCGTCCTTTCGGCAAGGAATTGAAAGTGGCCGATAACACTTCTTCTCCGCAGCTTCAACCGAAAAGCTTCTCCGATATGATGCATCAGCAAGAGGAAAAGGCGACCCAGGAGCAGCTGCAAAAAATGCTGCAGCAAATCCATGCGCAGGCCGAGCGGCTCAGCAAATCGATGACGGTGCGCGAGCTTCGGCAGTATAAGCTGCTCGTCAAGCATTTTTTGGAGGAAACGGCACGCCGCGGCGTCCATTTGAAGGAAACGCGGGGCTGGGACCGCAGAGGACGGACCAAGCGGTACAAAATCCTCGACGAAATCGATAAAGAGTTGCTCAGCATGGCCGACGAAATGCTCGAAAGCGAGCAGGGACGTATCGATATTTTGCATAAAATCGGGGAAATCCGCGGCATGCTGATCAACTATGCCTTTTAACCATTGGAGCGTTGATCATGTCATTCGATTCTATTCGCGGGCAGGACCGCGTGAAGCGTATATTGCAGAACAGTCTGAGAACAAACAGCGTGTCCCACGCTTATATATTCAGCGGCCCGGCGGGTACCGGGAAGAGGGCGATGGCCATGGCCTTTGCGCAAGCGATTTATTGCCGGGTTTCGCCGGACGATGCCTGTGGTACCTGCCTGGACTGCCGCAAGGTCGAGCACCGAAACCACCCGGATATTCATTACATCGGGCCTGACGGCGCTTCGATCAAAATCGACCAAATCCGCGAGCTGCAAAAGGAGTTCGCTTATCGCGCTTCGGCGTCCGGCACGAAGATGTACATCATACAGGATGCCGATAAAATGACCGTTCAAGCCGCAAACAGCTTGCTGAAGTTTCTGGAAGAGCCTGCTTCGCGGGTGGTCGCCATTTTGCTGACGGAAAACGGACATGCCCTGCTGCCGACGATCCAGTCGCGCTCTCAGTGGATTCCGTTTATGCCGATGAGCCGGCGCGAAATGACCGAGCTGCTGCTATCCGAAGGGCATCCTGCTCCGCTAGTCCACTGCGCGGTTCATTTGGCTGCCGGACCCGATGCAGCTAGAGAACTTATCCAAGGAAATTGGTTTGCAGAAATCCGAAGCTTAGGTGTACAATTAGCAAGGGAGAGCTTGACCCGATTGCCGGCAGCAATGCTGCTTGCGCAGCAAAAGTTAGGCAAATCCGAACTTGCGGACCATCTTCCCGTGCTGCTGGATCTGCTCATTTTGTGGCTCAAGGATATGGTGCAGCTTCATTTGGGAAATAAACGGAACCTTATATATATAGACCAGGTTGATTGGATGACGGGACAAGCTTTGTCAAAAGAATTGAACCATTGGGTCAGCGGAATGGACCGGGCGCTGGAACTGCAAAAGCGGCTTCGCGCCCATGCCAACCCGCAGCTCGTTATGGAAAGCATGTTATTGCAATTGAAGGGGGTGTGAGCTTGTATTCCGTCGTAGGAGTCCGTTTTAAAAAAGCGGGGAAAATCTATTATTTCGATCCGATCGAACTGCCGGTAGAGCGCGATAACGCGGTGATCGTGGAAACCGCCCGCGGTATCGAGTACGGCAAGGTGGTCATCGGGAGAAAAACGGTCAAGGAAGACGATGTCGTCCTGCCGCTTAAGAAGGTCATTCGCATCGCCGATCAGACCGACGCCAAGCTGGTGGAAGATAATAAGGCCGCGGCGAAAGAGGCGTTTGTAACCTGTCAGAATAAAATTAAGGACCATCAGCTGAAAATGAAGCTGGTGGACGTTGAGTATACATTTGACCGCAACAAGATCATTTTTTATTTTACCGCGGAGGGCCGCGTTGATTTCCGGGAGCTCGTGAAAGATTTGGCGAGCATTTTCCGTACGCGGATCGAGCTGCGCCAAATCGGAGTCAGGGATGAAGCGAAGATGCTGGGAGGGATCGGCCCGTGCGGACGCATATTATGCTGCTCCTCGTTTTTGGGCGATTTCGAGCCGGTTTCGATCAAAATGGCCAAAGATCAAAATCTTTCGCTGAATCCGACGAAAATATCGGGACTTTGCGGCAGGTTGATGTGCTGTCTGAAATATGAGCACGATAACTACGAAAGTGCTAAAGACGACGTGCCGCGCGTAGGGCGCGAAGTTGTGACTTCGTACGGCAACGGGCGGGTTGTCGCGCTGAACATGAACGAAAGAACGGCGAAGGTGCAGCTCTTTGATCTCGGCAAGGTGATGGATTTGCCTTTCGACGATGTGGTAGAGCAGTAAACCGGCCGCGTAAATCGAGGCGGGTGGCAGAGTGGACAAGAGAGATATTTTTGTACAAATCGATGTCATGGAAGAACAGGTCGGCACCATGTTCGCCGAACTGGGCCAGCTGAAGCAAAAAATCGTCGAGCTGCTGGAGGAAAACAAACGTCTTTCCATAGAGAACGGGCAGCTTCGCAAGCTCCTTAAGAAGGAGTCCGGCGGCGGTACCGTACAGGAACAGGTTTATCCGGCCCCGCAGGAGCCCCCTGCGGCGGCGATTGGCGAAGGCTACGACAACCTGGCGAGACTGTACCACGAGGGATTCCACATTTGCAACGTGTATTACGGCCATTTGCGAACGGAAGGCGACTGCTTATTCTGCCTGTCGTTTTTTAATAAATAATAATCAAAAACCGTGGAGCGGCTTGCAAGCTCTACGGTTTTTTTGGAATGAAAGGAATTGGATATGGTTTCCGTCCCCATACATAGCTCCGAAAGAGTGGACGATTTGCTGACAAACGATTTAAAAATCATACAAAGCGACGAAGTGTTCAGCTTCTCGCTGGATGCGGTATTGCTCGCGCGTTTTTGCTCCGTGCCGGTTCGCGGCCATATCGCCGACTTATGCACCGGCAACGGAGTGATCCCGCTTTTGCTGACGACCCGTACCAAATCGGGGATCACCGGCGTGGAAATTCAGGACCGGCTGGCGGACATGGCGCTGCGAAACGTGCAGCTGAACGGGCTTGACGAGCAGATCCGGATCGTGCATGGCGATATCAAGGATGCGGTGGAGCGGCTTGGGCACGGGTCCTTTGACCTCGTCACCGTAAATCCGCCGTATTTGCCGGTGCCAAGCGGCGAACAAAACGTAAACAGCCATTTCGCCGCTGCTCGCCATGAAGTATACTGTACGCTGGAGGATGTGGTCAGGATCAGCAGCCGGCTCGTGCGAAGCGGCGGCAAAGTGGCGATGGTGCACCGGCCGCAGCGGCTTGTCGAAATTTTTTGCACGATGCGGCAGTACCGGCTGGAGCCGAAGCGCATCCGGTTAGTCCACCCGCGGCTCGGCGACGAAGCGAATATGGTGCTGATCGAGGCGCTGCGCGACGGGAAGCCGGAGGTGCGCATGCTGCCGCCGCTGATCGTCTATAATGAAGATAACGAATACTGCCGGGAATTGATGGACGTCTATTACGGCCGTCAAACGACTCTCGGCGAAAAAGAGAAAGAATGAGGAGCCGCAACGTGCATATTCAAAAAAGCTTTCGAGAATCCGAAACGGGCAAGCTTTATCTGGTCGCCACCCCGATCGGCAATCTGGAAGACATGACGTTCCGGGCGGTGCGCACGCTGAAGGAAGTCCAGTGGATCGCCGCCGAAGATACGCGGCAGACGCGCAAGCTGCTGACGCATTTCGAAATCCAGACGAGGCTGGTCAGCTATCACGAGCATAACAAGGCAAGCAGCGGGCCGGAGTTGATACGCATCCTGGAGTCCGGCGACTCCGTCGCTTTAGTCAGCGATGCCGGGATGCCGGCGATTTCCGATCCGGGATATGACCTTGTTCGGCTGGCGATAGAACATGATATCGACGTCATTCCGATTCCCGGGGCGAACGCGGCCTTATCGGCGCTGGTCATCTCCGGCATGCCGACAGACCGGTTTACGTTTGTCGGCTTTCTGCCGCGCGACCGGAAGGCGATGCGCAGCGAGCTGGAGCAGCTCGGGCCAGCCAATGGGACGCTGATGTTTTACGAGTCGCCGCACCGCGTGGACAAGACGCTCGCCGTGATGGCGGAGGTGTTCGGCGAGGACCATCCCGTATGCCTGGTGCGTGAGCTGACCAAGCGGTACGAGGAGGCGGCGCGCGGGACGATCGGGCAGTGCATTCTTCACTTGGAGGCTCACCCGCCTCAAGGGGAATACTGCATCGTCGCCCAAAAACCGCCCGTGCCCCCGGCCTCTACCGATGCCGCTTGGTGGGAGCCGCTAAGCCTGGAGGAGCACGTCGCCCGTTACGAGGAGCAGCTCGGCAATCGCAAAGAGGCTATCAAGCAAGCGGCGGCGGACCGCGGTATGCCGAAGCGGGAGCTGTACAACCGGCTTCATCAGACATAAGCACAAGGGAGTTTTATGCCGGGCAACCTGCACAAAAAAAATCCCTGATGTCGGGTTGCCCGGCATCAGGGAATAGAGGAGATATGAAAAAGGTTAGAATTACCGTAGTTGTGGTGATGTCTCTATTATAACCTATTTTTCTTATTTTGTCACAGGTATTGGCATTTCGGTCAAACAATCTTGGCAAACAATTTTTCCCTTGAAATAAGTGACATTTTCAGCGTTGCCGCAAAAAATACAAGCCGGCTCGTATTTTTTAAGCATGATGCGCTCGCCGTCAACATAAATTTCCAGGGCGTCCTTCTCGCCGATACCGAGTGTTCTGCGCAGCTCGATCGGAATAACGACCCGACCCAACTCGTCAACTTTTCTTACGATGCCTGTGGATTTCATCATATATAAATCCCCTCTCCAATAATTAAATGACTTGAAATAAAATCGTCAACATTCGACATATTTCTCATTCCTTATGATACCAACCATTCCCAAATGTGTCAACCTACTTTTCAAGCATTTCTATAAAAATTTTCAAAATCGAGGAGAAGATTGACAGCGGCGGTTCTTTGGAATATTTTCGAGAACCCTTGTCCCGCAAGGCAACTGCCAAAAGCGCCTTTGCTTTTATTCTAAAGTAGACGAACCGCAATTGCAAATGCAACTATTCTAGATATAGCACAATTGGAAGAGTAGAGCAAGATAATTCGACAAAAATATCATCGACAGACAAAGGCGAATTTGTCGAAATGCCACGATAATCCGGGATAGGGCTCGGATATGGGTTTCGTTTCCGATAAATTTAGCGTATGCTTAGTAAAAAGAGACAAGATCTGCTAATTCGCTGGCAATCCAGCTGGACGAGGTGATCGAACCGTGACTTTGCTCAAGGAAGAAAAAGTGTTTAAAGACCCTGTGCATAAATACATTTATGTGCAGGACGAAACGATCTGGGATCTCATCAATACGAAAGAGTTTCAAAGGCTTCGCCGCATCCGCCAGCTCGGCACTTGCTTTCTTACTTTCCATGGAGCGGAGCACAGCCGGTTTTCCCATTCGCTCGGCGTATATGAAGTAACGAGAAAAATCATCTCCCAGTTCGAAAGAAACCAATATGAAGACTGGCCGAAGGAAGAGCGGCTGCTCTGCTTGTGCGCGGCGCTTCTTCACGATGTCGGGCACGGTCCGTTTTCCCATTCCATTGAACGCACGTTCGGTACCCACCACGAGGAATGGTCCTGCCGGATCGTTCTCGGGGATACCGAAGTGAACGAAGTGCTCAAGCGGGTATCGCCGACGTTCCCGCAGCAGGTAGCCGGAGTGATAGCGAAAACGTACCGGCAGGAAATCGTCGTCAGCCTTGTCTCAAGCCAACTGGATGCGGACCGTATGGATTATTTGCTGAGAGATGCCTATTTTACCGGCGTCAATTACGGCACCTTTGATCTTGAGCGCATTTTGCGAGTTCTGCGCCCTTACAAGGGACACATCGTCGTCAAGGAAAGCGGCATGCATGCGGTTGAGGACTACCTGATGTCCAGATATCAAATGTACTGGCAGGTGTATTTTCATCCGGTAACGCGCAGCGCCGAAATTATATTGAACAAAATTTTCCAAAGAGCCAAACAGCTGTATGAAGAAGGGTACAGATTTCAATTTATGGTGCGGCCTCTGCTTTGCCTGTTCCAGGGTGCGCTTACCTTGCAGGATTATATTTTGCTGGATGAAGCGCTGATGCAGACTGTCCTGATGCAATGGACCCTCGAAGATGACGGCGTGCTGGCGGACCTGAGCCGGCGCTTTCTGGAGCGCGACCTGTTCAAATATGTGACGATGGACCGGGTTGACACCGGGCTGATGGAGCAGCTTCGGACAAACATGCAGGAACACGGCATAGATCCGGCGTTTTACCTGGAAATTGATTTTCCTTCCGACATGTCGTATGATGTGTACCGTCCCGGCGAAAATGACGAAAAATTGCCGATACTGCTGCTCGATCAACGCGACGTTCTGACGGAAATTTCCCGCAAGTCGGAAATTGTCCGGTCCATCAGCGGCATTCAACTGGGCAAATATCATTTGTACTATCCGGCCGAGCTGGCGGAGCGGCACACCGATCTGATTCCCCGCGAATTGCATAAGCTGTTCGATCCGGAATGAGACTTCGTTTAAGTAAAGGAGAACCAAATTAGCGCTAAACATTATAATAGAAAAAAAAGGAGAACCGCATGCTCATCGACACGCATACACATCTGAACGCCCGCCAATTCGATGAAGATCGACAAGAGGTCATCGAGCGGGCGATTCAGAACGGAATAAGTCGAATCGTTAATGTCGGATTTAATCGGGAAACGATCCCTTCCTCCATTCAGCTCGCCGAACAATACGAATTCATCTATTCGACCGTCGGGTGGCACCCGACCGATGCGGTCGATATGACGGAGGAAGATCTTGCCTGGATCGAATCGCTTTGCAGCCATCCCAAGGTGGTGGCGATCGGCGAGATCGGTCTTGATTATTATTGGGACACGTCTCCCAAAGACGTACAGCATCGGGTGTTTCGCGAACAAATTCGGCTTGCCCGCAAGGTAGGCAAGCCGATCGTCATACATAACCGGGACGCTCATCAGGACATCGTAAAAATCCTGCAGGAAGAGAAGGCCTCCGAAGTCGGAGGAGTGATGCACTGCTTCTCGGGCAGTTGGGAAACGGCCAAGCAATGCCTCGATATGAACTTCTACATTTCGTTCGGCGGGCCGATTACATACAAAAATGCCAAACAGCCAAAAGAAGTGCTCGCCCAGGTGCCGATGGACCGATTGCTCATCGAGACGGATGCCCCGTATTTGACTCCGCATCCTTTTCGAGGAAAGCGCAACGAGACCGGTTATGTGCGTTTGGTTGCCGAAGCCGCTGCCGAAATTAAGGGCATTCCGCTGGAAAATTTGGCTCACGTTACCACGGTAAACGCCATTACATTATTCGGGATTCGTTAAGTTTTTGTGTGGGTAAAGGGTGCCCTTTTTTGTTCGCAATTGAGATATACGGAGAAATAATGAGTATTTGTGGGGTTAACGCCAGAAAAAAGTGGATTATATTCGATCAATTGGCTGAAAATGATCTAATTTTCCAAAAATACGCCTTGATTTGCCGAGTTTGTATGCTTTACAGTTCCGGCGATACGGCGTAAACTACACAATAACAAAACCAAATTACCATTTACCATTTTTCCAGAACGCTGAGTTTCCAAGTGGGAAACGGGGGAACCAATCGGCGGCAAGCCGGTTCATTTTTTTGGGGTGAATCCTGAGCATTCCTCAATGCTTTGGGTAGGGCGACTCTCACGCCCGAATCCGTCAGCTAACCTCGTAAGCGTAACGAGAGAGGTAACGATTGTCGTGTCTGTTTGAATTTGCTTGCAATTTCAAAGTCACGGGAAGAGTCCTCTTTCCTGTGGCTTTTTTGTTGCCATTTTTGGCTATACGATTGAGAGGGTATTTTGTCCATGCCTTTCTAAAGGGCGGACGCCAAGGAGGTGGCGGCTGCAGTTATCCCAAGCGTACACGAGTTGCTGCGGGAAATTCAGTTAAATTATTCACAAAATGCAAAACAAATTTCCATAGTCGCGTCAGATGAAATCATGCGTTACACTCGGGTGGCGGGGCTTTGAAGGAGGACCGAACAAGTGGGCTCAATCCAAACGGAAACCCATGTAAGACGATCATCCAGCATGTCCTTCGCATTGCGATGGAAGCATGAAAACATGAGATCGATTCTCATTGTAGCGGCATTTTCGATCGCTATGACTTTCATGTTCATGATGTTGTTATACGGGACCGCAATCAAGCGGGTTACCGTGGTTGTTAACGGCCAAGAATCCGTTGTCCAGACAAGACAATGGGAACTGAGCCGGCTGCTGGATGAACAAAATATCCAGGTCGGGGAACACGACCGCATTTCCGTTCCGCTTACGGCAAGTCTCAAAAACGGAGACCGGATCGTCATCGACCATACGAAGCCCGTTCAGCTTACGGCGGATGGGGAAACGAAGACGGTATATACGACGGGGCAAACGGTAGAGAGCGCGCTGAAGGATTTGAATATTTCCGTTGGGGAGCTGGATAAAGTGATTCCTGCCGCCGACACCGCGCTTGCGGACAATGCAGCCATTCAAGTGGTGCGTGTGAAGAAAGAAACCGAGGATTTTACCGAAACGATCCCTTACGAAGTGGTTAAAAAGAATGATGCCCAACTGCTCAAGGGCAAAGAGCAGACCGTTCAGGAAGGCCAGGAAGGCGTCGTCCTGAAGACGAAAGAAAAGGTGTACGAAGACGGCAAACTTGTTTCCGAGGAAATTGTCAAAGAAGAAGTACAATCCGAAAGCGTCAATAAAGTGGTGGCCGTCGGCACGAAAAATCCGGTTATTGCCTTATCCGCTTCTTCTCCCAATATGGACGAAGTGACGAAAAGCGGGGTTACATTTGGATATAAGCAAATTGTCAAAAACATGACGTTGACCGCCTACACGGCAAGTGCAGGTGGCAAAAGTGCCAATCATCCGCAATACGGGCTCACCTCGACGGGGACCCGCGTGACGGAAGGGCGTACTATCGCCGTAGACCCGAAGGTCATTCCTCTTGGATGGTGGGTGTATATCGAAGGTCTCGGTTTCCGCAGAGCAGAAGATATCGGCAGCGCAGTAAAGGGGAACATCATCGACGTTTACTTCGATAGCGCCGATTACGCGACAAAATTTGGAACTAAACGCGGATATACCGTGTATATCATCGGTCCGAAGAAGCCGACCGCAGATTAACGGCTGCCGGATTTGGGGTATACTGATGCATATAGATAACGAGAAGTCGGGAAGAGGCTGAGCGCCTCTTCTTTTTCGCTTTGCAGGAGAGGACGAGCATGGGTTATGATCAAGGAAATCATTGTTGTGGAGGGTAAGGACGATACGGCGGCCATTCGGCGGGCCGTGGAGGCGGAAACGATCGAAACCGGCGGATCGGCGATCAATAAGGACGTCATCCAAAGGATTCGGCTGGCTCAGCAGCGCAGGGGAGTCATCGTGTTTACAGACCCGGATCATGCGGGCGAACGGATCCGCAAGATCATAACGGCCAAGGTGCCGGGATGCAAGCATGCTTTCCTGCCGCAGGAGCAGGCGGAGAAGAACGGCGACATCGGGGTGGAAAACGCCTCGCCTGAAGCGATCCGGTATGCCCTCTCGCACGTACGGACCGATTATGAAGCGGGCGGCACGGAAATCAGCTGGAGCGACCTGATCGACGCGGGGCTGATCGTTCACCCCCAGGCGGCGGCCAGAAGGCTGGAAGCCGGCAAGCTGCTCGGCATCGGGTACTGCAACGGGAAGCAGTTTTTCAAACGGTGCCGGATGTTCCAGATTACGAAAGAAGAGTTTGCGGACGCGATGCGCCGGGTATTGGACCAATTTGAGTAAAGAGGGTTACGGATGGAGACGACAAAGCTGAGCGGCGACGAGCTGATCGCTACGCCGAAACGTACGCAGGATTTGATTCGCAAGCATGGGCTTACCTTGAAGAAAAGCTTGGGGCAAAACTTTTTGATCGACCAAAACACACTGCAAAAAATTGTCGGCGCCGCGGAGCTGGACGCTTCGAAGGGAGCTCTGGAGATCGGGCCGGGTATAGGCGCGTTAACCCAGCACTTGGCGGTGAGGGCCGGAAAGGTCGTTGCCGTGGAGATTGACCAGCGGCTTATTCCCATTCTGCAGGAGACGCTGGAGCCTTACCCGAATGCGACGGTAGTTCACGGAGACGTGCTTGAGACGGACCTTGCGAAGCTGTTTGCCGAGAATTTTCAGGGGGTATCCCGGGTCAGCGTGGTTGCCAACCTTCCCTATTACGTGACGACGCCGATCATCATGAAGCTTCTGGAGGACAAGCTGCCGCTGGAGAACATCGTCGTCATGATCCAGAAGGAAGTGGCGGAACGCATGGCGGCCAGACCCGGGAAAAAGGATTACGGAAGCTTGAGCATTGCGGTTCAGTATTACTGCGAGCCGGAGCTTGTCGCCGTCGTGCCGCATACGGTGTTTATCCCGCAGCCGAATGTGGACTCGGCCGTGATTAAACTGAAGGTGCGGGACCGCCCTCCGGTGGAGGTGGCCGATGAGGCGTTTTTCTTCGAGGTCGTTCAAGCGGCTTTCACTCAGCGCCGAAAAACGATATACAATAACCTGGGCAGCCGCTTTTTCACCAAAGAGACTAAAACGGAGCTGGAGAAGCTTTTGCAGCAGCTGGACATAGATCCTTCCCGCCGGGGGGAAACGCTCAGCATCGAGGAATATGCGCGTCTGAGCGGCGCCCTCCGGCAATTTCTCGGGTAAACCCGGGATATAGGAGTAATTTCCCTCACCAAACGCCCACCCTCGCCATAAGATAGACGAGGAGGCGATATGGCCATGAAGCAAGGAGATCTTGTCATCCGAAAGTCTTACGGCGGGGATGTGCTGTTTAAAATACAGGAGTTCCGCTCTACCCATGCGATCCTGAGAGGCGTCGATTACCGGCTTCTCGCCGATTCGCCGGTTGCCGATCTGGAGGTAGCCTCGGGACAGGAGCTCATCCCTTATTATTTATCCAATCATCCGGAGATGAACAAAGCGATGCAGCGGCTTAAATCGCAAATCGCGGAGGTAAACCGGGAAGTCCCAAACCCCGGAGCGATCAGTCAAGGGAGCGTGCCGTCTTACTTCGAGCTCCCCGGGAAGGTGCTTCATTTGGACGGGGATCCGATGTATTTGCGGAAGAGCTTGAGCCTGTACGGCGAGCTCAAGGTTCCGGCGGAAGGATATTATGTGCCCGAAGCGGGTATGGCCGAGGCGCTGTACCGTCTGCTCCCGCAAACGAATCCCGATATCGTCGTCATTACAGGACATGACGGCATTCTCAAGCACCGCAGAAACGATGTGGGCAATCTGAGCAGCTACAAAAACTCCCACAACTTCGTCAATGCGGTGAAAGTGGCCCGCCAATATGAGAAAAACCGCGACACGCTGACGGTCGTCGCAGGCGCCTGCCAATCGCATTTTGAAGCGCTGCTTCAAGCGGGCGCCAACTTTGCCAGCTCTCCCGCCAGAGTGCTCATTCATGCGCTGGATCCGCTATGTATAGCCGCGAAAGTTGCGTATACGTCGGTAAAAGAAACGGTTAACATCAGGGACGTTATCAGCCTCACCAGCAGCGGCCTGGAAGGGCTGGGCGGCATCGAATCGAGAGGAAGCCACCGAATCGGCTTGCCCAAAAGTCCGTATTATGCGTAATTTTCAAACGCCGTAAAGGCGTTTTTCTTTTGTGAAAAATAAGCGATTTTGAATTTTGTGAATTTTTTGTGAACGAAAATAAGGGGTGTTGATGAAAAATAGCGCCATTATAGGCAAAAAGGGCATTGACATCCAGTTTGTCATGCTGCTATAATATTTGTCTTTGTTTGACATACTACCTCTATTGGGTTATAATTAACAAGGAAAGAGGTGGTAGTGGACAATGGCAAAAAATGCGCTGTTGGAAATCAAACGCAGTTTGGAACCTCATGTCGGACAGAAGATTATGTTGCGAGCGAATGGTGGTCGCCGAAAGACGATCGAACGTTCCGGTGTTTTGGAGGAAACCTACCCTTCGGTTTTTATTGTAAAGCTGGATCAAGAGCAAAACGCGTTCAAGCGAGTCTCTTACAGCTATGCTGACATTTTGACGGAATCCGTGGAAGTTACCGTAGTGAATGACGACGGACAACTCCGTATTACGTATATTCAACACTGATGTCAAACGGCCCCCGACCAGGCGGGCCGTTTTCTAATTTCCGGAGTAGCCTTCCCTTGCACCCGAATCGTATGCAAAAAAACGGTTTTTCACATACTAACACCAATTCGACTAAAGGAGGATTACCCACGATGGGACGCAGAAACAGACGCGGCGTAATGTCGGAAAGCTTTAAATATGAGCTGGCGAAAGACTTGGGATTTTACGATACGATTCAAAAAGACGGCTGGGGCGGCATTCGCACGAAGGACGCCGGAAACATGGTTAAGCGGGCGATTCAAATCGCCGAGCAAGCGGCGAAGCAGCAATATGGCCAGCAGACCCCTGCGGGCGGCTTTCAATCGACCCAGACCCCGTACGGCGCCGCCGCTCAGCAATCTCCGCAGCAAGGCGGCTATGTCGCCCGCCAACCTGCAGGACAGCAGGGTTATTCCCGGCAAACCGCTCTTTACAACGGTCAAACCCAACCTCAGCCCCAGTACCCGAGGATTTAACCGGACTGCACGTTTTAGGCTAAAGCATAGCGCTTTAGTCTTTTTTCCGTTCGCAGGATGCGGGCTGGCTCTAACGAAGCGAGTGCTCTGATGGATGCTGGGAAGTTGCTTTGATGGAGGAGTGGAGCGTGGCGGCATAGGATTTTATGCAAGTAAAATCCATGCCGGACAAACGCGAACTAGAAGCGAGCGGCAGCGCATATCGGGCGGGTCCAGGTCGCCCGAGCGCCTGGGGTCCCCCCGGTGGGGGGATTTAGGGGGCGGACGTACCCCAGCGAAAAGATGTATTTGCCTTTGGCATTTGGTATAGTAAAGAAAGTAAGTTTTTGCTGGAAAGAAGGTCGCAGAATGAAAATATACGAAAAAGCGCCGGCCAAAATCAACTTGTCGCTCGACGTGCTGTACAAGAGGGACGACGGCTACCACGAGGTGGAGATGGTGATGACCATGGTCGACCTGGCGGATCGGATCGAGATGCAGGAGCTGCCGCGGGATACGATCATCATCTCCAGCCAGGCCGGATACATACCTTTGGACGAGAAAAATTTGGCGTTTCAAGCTGCGAAGCTGATCAAAGACCGGTACGAGGTGAAGCAGGGGGTTTACATTCATCTTGATAAAAAGATACCGGTCGCCGCCGGGCTGGCGGGCGGAAGCAGCGATGCCGCAGCCACGCTGCGCGGTCTGAATAAGCTGTGGCGGCTGAATATATCAAACGAGGAGCTGAAGAAGCTGGGGGAAGAACTCGGCTCGGACGTACCTTTTTGCGTGACAGGAGGGACGGCCGTGGCCCGCGGGCGCGGGGAAAAGCTGGAGGCGATCGATTCTCCGCCGCAATGCTGGGTCATTCTGGCGAAACCGGCCATCAATGTGTCGACTTCCGAAATATACGGCAAGCTTGTAGCGCGGGACATCCAAAACCATCCCAATACGGCGCTGCTGCTTCAGGCCATTCGTGAAAAAAACTTCGAGCTGCTTTGCGAAAACCTGGGCAATGTGCTCGAAGAAGTGACGATAAAGCTGTATCCCGAGGTGAGGCAGCTAAAGGACGTTATGCAGCGGCTGGGGGCCGACGGCGTGCTGATGTCGGGCAGCGGGCCGACCGTATTCGGGCTTGTTTCCAAGGAGTCGAAGGTGGCGCGAATTTTCAACGGACTTCGCGGATTTTGCAAGGATGTGTATGCGGTGAGGCTGCTCACATAATGTTCACGTTTCGGGCGAATGTGTCAGGTTGATGTTAGAATAATTTTCATGAATATCTTGAATAAATACGGATAAAAATGATATATTTTCATTATAATATTCGGATTTTTTTGGGATCAGGGGGTGCTGACATTGAAAAAATTGAAACGAAGTGCCAGGTTGGTGGAAATGACACAGTATTTGCTGTTTCGCCCCCACACGCTCATTCCGCTCACAACGTTCGCTGACCGATACAATTCCGCGAAATCCTCGATCAGCGAGGATCTGGCGATTATTAAAGAGGTATTCGAAGCCGAGGGTCTCGGCGAGCTGCAAACATTGGCGGGCGCGGCAGGCGGCGTAAAATTCATTCCCCGCATGCCCAAGAGGGCTTCTCTGCAGTTTATCGAGGGTATTTGCCGTCAGCTTGAGCTTCCCGAACGGGTTCTACCCGGCGGGTATTTGTATATGTCGGATATCATGGGGCAGCCGCTTGTTTTGAATGAAATAGGCAAGACGTTTGCGTCGGCGTTCGCCGGACGCGACATCGATGTCGTCATGACGGTGGAAACGAAAGGAATTCCGATCGCTTATGCGACGGCATCGTATTTGAACCTGCCCGTCGTCATTGTCCGCAGAGACAACAAAGTGACGGAAGGCTCCGCGGTCAGCATCAACTACGTGTCCGGCTCGAACAAGCGGATCCAGACGATGTCGCTTGCCCGGAGAGCGTTGAAGGAAGAATCGAAGGTGCTGATCATCGACGACTTTATGCGGGTCGGCGGCACGATCCACGGCATGATGGATCTGCTCGGCGAATTCAAGGCAACCGTGAAAGGCGTCGGCGTTTTTGTGGAGTCGGGAGAAGTCGAGGAACACTTGGTCGAGGAGTATGTTTCTCTGGCCAGGCTGTCCGGAGTCGATTCCAAAACGAGACAAATTACCGTCGTACCCGGAAATTATTTTGACGAAGGAGAATGAACGGCATGAAATTGGAAACGATCGCATCGAATGAGGCGCCGGCGGCAATCGGTCCCTATTCGCAAGCAATGAAAGTCGGCAATTTGATTTTTACCTCCGGACAAATTCCGCTCGGTTTGGATGGACAAGTCGTGCAGGGAGGCATCGTAGAGCAAACGCATCAGGTGTTCCGGAATTTGCAGGCGGTGCTCGAAGCGGCCGGAGCCACATTGGGCCAGGTGGTAAAAGCGACGGTTTTTATCAAGGACATGAACCAGTTCGCAGCGCTTAACGAAGTATATGCTTCCTATTTCGGAGACCATAAACCGGCCCGCTCCACTGTCGAAGTGGCGCGGCTTCCGAAGGATGTTCTTGTCGAAATCGAGCTTATTGCAGCGATAAATGTCGAAACATTTTAAATTAAGCAACTATTTATAATTTTTTAGAAATTTCTTTTTATAAAAGAAGGATTTTGCCCTAAAATGTGGAATTATACACCAAGTCTTCTCATATGGGAAAAGGTGGTGAACTAATAGTGCAAATTACAGACGTGAGACTCCGCCGGGTTAACTCGGAAGGGAGAATGAAAGCCATTGCTTCCATAACCATCGATAACGAGTTCGTCGTTCACGATATTCGCGTTATTGACGGGAACAACGGCATGTTTGTGGCCATGCCCAGCAAGCGAACTCCGGACGGAGAGTTTCGGGATATTGCTCATCCCATATCTTCCTCTACCCGCGAGAAAATTCAGGCGGCCGTTCTGGCTGAATATGACCGCGCAGCCACGGAGGAAGAGGTTATCGAAGAAGGTGCATAATGTAAGCGCTACTGGGGAGCCGCTGACGGCTCTCTTTTCTTTTTGGGCCAATTGCGATATATTTGAGGCGGGGAAGGGGTACAGATTTTATCTTCTCAAAACGCTCATGTTATGTGGCAGGAGGTTGAAATCATTTTGAATATTATAGGCATAGTTTTGGCGGCAGGACAGGGAAAAAGGATGAAATCGAAGCTGTATAAAGTGCTGCACCCGGTTTGCGGAAAACCGATGGTAGGGCATGTCGTCGGCGTACTGGAGCAGCTTCAAACACATAGAACGGTTGTTGTCGTAGGGCACGGGGCGGAAGCGGTGAGAGGATATTTGGGCGATCGTGCGGAGTTTGTTCTTCAGGAACAGCAGCTCGGCACCGGACACGCCGTCATGCAGGCCGAGGCGCTTGTCGGAAGCGAAGACGGACTTACGGTGCTGCTGTATGGCGATACCCCTCTTGTTACCGTCGAATCGCTGCAGCAGATGATCTCGTTCCATCAGGAAAAAGGCGCGGCGGCCACCGTGATGACGGCGATGATGGATAATCCGCACGGCCTCGGCCGGATTATTCGCGACGAGCAGGGGCGCTGCGTGCGCATCGTGGAAGAGAAGGACTGCACGCCGGAGCAGCGGGCGATTCGCGAGATTAATTCGGGAATGTATATTTTCTCGAACCGAAAGCTGTTTGAGGCGCTCAGCCAAGTAACGAACAATAACGCGCAAAACGAATATTATTTGACGGATGTCATCGGTATTCTGGTCGGAAAAGGCGAAATCGTCGAAGCATATTGCACTCCGGATTGGACGGAGACGCTGGGTGTTAACGATCGCGTCGCTTTGTCCGAGGCGGAGGAAATTATGCGCAGGCGCATTAACCGCAAGCATATGCTAAATGGGGTCAGCCTCATAGACCCGGCCAGCACGTACATCGGCGCGGACGTTCAGATCGGCGCGGACACGGTGATTTTGCCCGGTACGGTGCTACGGGGCCGCACGGTGATCGGAGAGGACTGCGAGATCGGACCGCAATCGGATATCACCGACAGTGTCATCGGCGATGGCGTCACGGTGAATCGCTCGGTGCTTCAGGAAGCGGAAGTGGGCAAAGGCACGTCGATCGGTCCTTTTGCTTATTTGCGCCCGGGAGCGAAGCTGGGGGAAAACGTAAAGATCGGCGATTTCGTGGAAATCAAAAACGCGACTTTGGGCGACGAAGTTAAAGTTTCTCACCTCTCGTATGTAGGCGACGCCAAGATCGGACGCAACGTCAACTTCGGCTGCGGCGCGATCACCGTCAACTACGACGGCTTTAACAAGCAGCTGACTGAGGTGGAGGAAGACGC
Source organism: Paenibacillus hamazuiensis (assembly GCF_023276405.1). Classification (NCBI taxonomy): domain Bacteria; kingdom Bacillati; phylum Bacillota; class Bacilli; order Caryophanales; family Paenibacillaceae; genus Paenibacillus; species Paenibacillus hamazuiensis. The sequence continues at coordinate 6,569,213 of NZ_JALRMO010000001.1, read as the reverse complement.
ATTTGTCGGCAGCAACGTCAACTTGATCGCACCGGTTAAGGTCGGCAAAGGGGCTTACGTGGTAGCGGGTTCCACCATCACGCACGACGTGCCGTCGAACGATCTGGCTATCGCCCGCGAGCGGCAAACGAACAAGCCGGGTTACGCCGAGAAAATCCGCAGCAAGTTTTTGGCGAAAAAGCAGGCAAAGCAGGAGAAATAAGAGAAGTAATCTCATTAAGCAGCTCTGTTTCCGACAAGGAGGCAGGGTTTTTTGTTTATAGAGTAGTCTGTAGAGGGGACGGCAGTGAACTTCCGTGGCAACAAGATGGATCAGGGGAGTCATGTATTTCTTCCACGGCGCCTGCACCAGCGTATAGCGTGCCCGGCACTACTTCGGCGTGAGACGAAAAGTGCCGGGCAACCGCGGCCAGAGGCACGCACCTGCTTCCGGCCTCTTTGTTCCAAAGTACATTTTCCAACGCGCGCGAATCCCAGGCGCGCGTTTCGGCGCTGCGCGGCGGTCGGTCGAACCCCACGCGCGTCGGGCATACGATTCGGGCGAGCAGCCCCAAATTCATGCCTGTCAAACGCGAACTGGAAGCGAGCACTTGCGTGTTGCGGGCGGGGTCCGGGGCCCGAGCGCATGTTGTCAGGTTAAGCGGGAACATAGCGGAACTATGGTTCGCTAAGTGGGGCGATTTCGGACATTTTTGGAAATTAGCGGAACTCAGGTGATCTATTTGTCGATTTTCCCAATCCACAAGCCATTTTCTACCGATTTAGCGCATCTCATTTCCTCTATTTTTTCGCTGAGCCTATTTTTTTAAGAATAGCGAACATGCGTTCCTCTATTTTCATAAACTTTGCGAGGAATAACAAACAGTTCCAAGTGTCATTTGGTCTTCTATGATTCAACCCTCGATTTCGTCCATACCAGTTAAGCTGACAACATTGCGCTTGGGGCGCCTTAAGGGCTTTGAGGAGCAAAGGCGGTTTAGGAAGCCTCGGGTCCCCCTCAGGAGGATTTAGGGGTTGACTTTTTAATATTAAATCAGTCTGAAGAATGAGGACGAAGACCGGTTCGCGATGTATAATGGAGCAGCAAGTCAGATTGTGGTAAAGGTGGTTTTCGTTCTTATGAATCAGAGAGCGTTATTCGGTATCGTGTTGGCAGCCCTCGGCATCCTGCTCTTTACCGCAAAAGATCATACGCTGCAAACGGGCTCGCTGTTCGCTTATTTTTGGCCCAGCTTGTTCATGCTGCCTTTGGGCGTGTTTTTCCATTGGTTATATTTCAGCTTAACCGGTCGGCGGGGGGCAGGACTTCTTATTCCCGGTGGCATCCTGCTTGTTGCCGGTGTTGTCTGCCAGCTTGCGATGCTGTTTGATTTATGGCATGTGCTTTGGCCAGGCTTTATGTTTGCGGTATCGGTGGGGCTGTTCGAGTTTTACTGGTTCGGCGGACGCAACCGCTGGCTGCTCATACCGATCAATATTTTACTCGTGATGTCGCTGATGTTTTTCACCCTGCTGTCGATCGGTGCTTTGTGGAACGAATTTCTCGGCAGTCGCTCGATTATCGCGATCGTTCTCGTAGTCGTAGGTATATTGGTGGCATTTTCGGGCAAGCGCAGCCGTAGCGGCGAGTTTTAACCGTTAAGCTGTCGTAGCTGAAATGGGAAGTGCGGGATTTGCACAATCGCTATCGTTACCTCGATCTTGCCTATACGCCGGCAGGAGTGACAGGGTGCATAGAAATTCACGGCTATAGCACCCATGCCAGAGATATCGAAACATGGCGGTTTAAAGATTTATGCATGAAGCAGGCCATGTTGGTTCTTGACGATTGGTCGTTTCTTCCCAACGCTTATTTATCGATCAAGGAAGATCCTTCGGTCTGCAAACAACTTGTTCTCCCTTTCGTCGGGAAGTTTATCTCATGGCCCATTTCACACTCATTGGATTGAAGCGGAGACCATACGTTTTGCCAGACGAATGCTGCGACCGTTATCCTGCAGAGAAACTCGCCTCCCATCTTCAGTGCTCTGATTTGACTGGCGGACAGTCGCTAACGGACATAAGGGAACGCCAGAATCGGATTCTAGATGCCGAGCTTGCCTGACGGACATTTTATCCTCGTAGAATGCCCTATCGGCTGCTTTCTACTTAACTATGCCCGCTATGGGGACAATATGTCCGTAAGAGATACTGAAGTTCAAAAACAGATTGCTACGGTGATGATTTGTCCGTTAAATAAAGCTGCGCGGCACGCCCCCCTGCGTTCGTTTTGAGTGACCGCAGTCGCCCCCGCCTGTAAAGCTTGCTCGAATACTACGTTGCCATCTTCTGCATAAAGTCGAAGGAGGCCCGGAGTTTTGATGACAGTAGCCGGCCGGAGAACTCATAGGAGTTGGACTTTCTGGGCAAATTAGCAATAATCCCAGTTTCAAGGAGGTCCAACATCCAATGGCAGTAACCGTACGAGCGCAAAGCCGCGAGAACAAAACCAAGGGCGAAATCAATGAGATGCGTAAGCAAGGCATGGTGCCCGCCGTCGTTTACGGAAAAAAAGTAGGCGTTACTCCGATCGCCATCGATCAAAAGGAGTTTATGGCGCTGCTCCGCGGGCATCGCCATGCGATTATAGAAATGGAAATCCCCCAGGTCGGCAAACAGCCGGTCATGATCAACGAGGTACAACGTGATAAACTTACACGCGAGCTGTTACATATCGATTTTCACCAAATCAATATGGACGAGCCTGTCAAAACGGTCGTCGCACTAGATTTCGAAGGGGAAGCGGTTGGGGTAAAAGAAGGCGGAATCCTGCAGATTCAAAGGCATGACATCGAGATCCGCTGTTTGCCGCAAAACATTCCGACCTCGGTCAAGGTCGATGTCAGCAGGCTTGGAATCGGCGACAATATGCTGGTCGGCGACTTGACGCTGCCCGAGGAAATCGAGCTGAAGAGCGATCCTAGCGAGCTTCTCGTAACGATACTCATGCCTCAGAAGGAAGAGCCCGCAGCTGAGGTTGTCGCTGAGGAAACCGAAGGCAAAACCGTCGCTTCCGAAGGTGCGGTTAAAGCCGCTCTCGACGAAGCGGGAGAGAAATCGACCGTTAGTTAACATGGGAAATCCAGCGTTGGACAGCCTGGCCGGCTGTCCTTTTTGGCGTGGGCAGAGCGATGGCTGCTAAGAGGTTGGGAAAACGGTTTATAACGGTGGGTTAGTAAAGCGTGTCCGCCAATGGTTTGCGCGAGCAAACCGAGGCAGACAAACGCGAGCCCGAGGCACTTACTGGCTCCAAGCATGTTAGCACCAAAGTGCGGCGTGTCCGGCATAGGAATTTTTCCCGAAGGCAATAATTCCATGCCGGACAAACGCGACCCTAGCAGCGAGCAGTCTCGCATACCGGGCGGGTCCAGGGCGCCCGAGCGCCTTAAGGGCTTTGCGCAGCAAAGCCGGCTTCGGAAGCCTGGGGTCCCCCATTTGGGGGGGGGGGATGGGAAAATAGACGATGGCGCCCATTTTCATTCCCCTTTGTGACGCTCGGTCATCTTGTTTAGGGGGGCGCAACGGAGGAGCAGCCTGGGGTCCCCCTGGTGGGGGACTTAGGGTGGGTGCAGATTAATACCCCGGCCTCGAAATAAACGTATGCAGCCGGCGGTTGTACAAAACCGAGTTGATTTTGATAAAATGCTCTGTAAAATCGTCGATAAAGCCAATATCCCGGTGCAAAGCCTGCTCGTACACCTGGATCGGAATTCCATGTTCCAAATGCTCGCGGAAATGATCGTCTTCGGTCAGCTGCTGTCCGTTCACATACATAATAGCCCCTCCTGACGACGGTATGTAACTGCACAAACATAGGCGCAGAAGCGGGGTCGGCGATAGACGGCCAAGGAATAGCCGGCTCGCCGTCTGCGGAATTTCCGCCCGAAACGGTCTGACATCCGGGCCATTTTTCTTATCGAGGTTGATGCTGGTATAATGTGGAGTGTGCGTTGAAACGCAAGTTGCAAAATGGGGAAATTTTCCCTCTATCCGAATTGTATCGGATGCGGCGGAAGGGAGACAAGAACGAAATTGAAATGGTTTGTCGGTCTGGGGAATCCGGGCGTTCAATATGAAACGACGCGGCACAATATCGGCTGGCTGGCGCTGGATCGGTTTGCCGATAAGTACGGGATTAAGATCACGCAAAGCAAATGCAAGGGGCTCGTCGGGGAAGGCAACGTCAACGGCGAGAAGGTTGTTCTGCTGAAGCCGATGACGTTCATGAATTTATCGGGCGAATCGATGCGCGCGTATATGGATTTTTACAAAGTGCCGATTGAGGATCTGGTCGTCGTTTACGACGATCTGGACACGCCGTTCGGGCAAATCCGCTTAAGGTATCAAGGCAGCGCAGGTGGGCACAACGGCATTAAATCGGCGATCCAGCACCTCGGCACGCAGACGTTCAACCGAATCCGGATGGGCATTTCCCGGCCGGCGCCGGGCTTCGATATCGCGGACTACGTGCTGTCGCGGTTCACCAAGGAGGAGTTTGCCAAGATGCCGCAAATATTGGATCGTACGGTGGAAGCGATGGAGCATATGCTGAAGGAACCTTTTGAGAAAACAATGGCCCGATTTAACGGGTAATGGGCATAATGTTTATGCATCTCCTGTCAGACGCTGAAATTTTCGGCTAAAATCGGTTGTTTCCGTCCATAATAGATAGTAATAACCGCTCTACAGGAGGCATAACCTTATGTCAGTTAAATATATTTGCCGGCATTGCCAGACCCTCATCGGGCAGCTCGAAGACAAACATGTCAACGAATCGCTGCTGGGCTTTCATTTCTTGACCCCCGAAGAGCGGCGAGATATAATATCGTATGACCTGAATGGGGATACCACAGTTAAAGTCGTATGCGATTATTGCAAAGAAGCGCTGGAGGCCAACCCGGAGCTCTCTCTCCTCGGCAGTCTGCTGCAATAACCATAAGCGTTAATCGACATAATTCAGCCTAGGCAGCGATTCGCCGTAGGCTTCTTTTCAATTGGTGAGAGGGGTGTGCTGTTTGCAGGCGTTAATCCAAGCGTTTACCGAGGATGCCGATTTTCAGTCCGTCGTGTCGGGCGTCCGTTCGGGACTCAAGGAGCAATTGATTTCGGGGCTGACCGGATCTTCCCGGCAAGTCATGATCGCTTCTCTCGCGACAGAGCTGAAGCTCCCGATATTCGTTGTGACCCATAATATGTTTTCGGCGCAAAAAATCGTCGAAGATTTGATAGAGTGCCTGCCAAGCGATCAGGTACTGCTTTTCCCTGCCCATGAACTGATGGCGGCGGAATCGGCGACGGCGAGCCCCGAGATGCTGGCGCAGCGCATCGATGCGCTGACACGGCTGGCCGGCGGCTTCCGCGGCGTCGTTGTCGCCCCGTATGCAGGCGTGCGCCGGCTGCTGCCGAACCATGAGATGCTGGCGGCGGCGCAGCTCCGCGTGGAGGTCGGCCAGACGCTGGAGCTGGAGCCTTTTATCGCAAAAATGATAGATTTGGGCTATGAGAGGGTCGAGCGCGTCGAAGGCAAGGGAGAAATGAGCGTGCGCGGCGGCATTATCGATTTTTATCCGCTGTCGTCGGCGGTGCCGTTTCGCATCGAGCTGTTCGATGTGGAGGTCGATTCGATCCGCTCGTTCGACATTGCGGACCAGCGTTCGATCGATAAGTTGAAAGCTATAGACATTACGCCGTGCACCGAAATCATCGCCGACGGTAAGCGTTTCCAAAGTGCGGCTCAGCACGCCTATGAGCTGCTTCAGGCACAGCTGGACAAGATGACCGACCGGCAGGCGAAGGAAAAGCTGCTGGAAGGCATCGGCCATGATATCGAGCGGCTGCGGCAGGAGCAGGTATTCCCGGGCCTGTACAAATATATTTCCCTGCTGTACCCGGAGCGCCAGACGTTAATGGATTATGTGCCGAAGGATTCCGTGATGATCATTGACGAACCGCTGCGGCTGCTCGAAACCGTCAAACAGCTCGAACGCGACGAAGGGGAATGGATGACGCTGTCGCTGGCGGGCGGAGAGTCGCTTCCGGCGTTCGTATTGTCCAAGTCGTACGAAACGCTGATGGCGCGAAAGCCGTTTCCGACGCTGTACATGTCGCTGTTTTTGCGCCAGGTTCCCGGAACGCTTCCGCAAAACATCGTCAACTTTATGAGCCGCGCGATGCAAAGCTTCCACGGGCAAATGAACCTGCTCAAATCGGAGATGGAGCGGTGGAAGAAGACCGGCAGCAAGGTTATCATGCTGGCGGGCGGCGAAGAGCGCATGGAGAGGATGCGCCGGGTGCTGAGCGACTACCAGATCGAAGAGCCGACGATTATCAGCGGCAACCTGCAAACCGGCTTCGAGCTGCCGTCGATTCACCTGGTCGTCGTCACCGAAGGCGAAATGTTCACGCAGAAGCAGCGCAAAGCCCGGAAAATCGACCGGAAGCTGGAAAATGCCGAGCGGATCAAGAGCTACCAGGAGCTGAAGGTCGGCGATTACGTGGTTCATGTGAATCACGGGATCGGCAAATTCGTAGGTATCGGTACGCTGGAAATCAATGGCATTCATAAAGATTATTTGCACATCATGTACGCGGGCGGGGACAAGCTTTCCGTACCGATCGACCAAATCGATCTCATTCAAAAATACGTCGGCTCCGAGGATAAGGAACCGAAGGTGTATAAGCTGGGTGGAGCCGACTGGAACCGCGTCAAGAGCAAGGTGCGCAGTTCCGTTCAGGATATCGCCGACGATTTGATCAAGCTGTACGCCGACCGACAGGCGACGAAAGGCTACGCCTTCAGCAAAGATACGAGCTACCAGCACGAGTTCGAAGGCATGTTTCCGTACGAGGAGACGGCCGATCAGCTGCGGGCTATTGAAGAGATCAAGAAGGACATGGAGAAACCTCGTCCGATGGACCGGCTGCTTTGCGGCGACGTCGGTTACGGCAAGACCGAGGTGGCGATCCGTGCCGCCTTCAAGGCGGCGATTGACGGCAAGCAGGTTGCGGTGCTCGTGCCGACGACAATTCTCGCGCAGCAGCATTACGAAACGTTCCGCGAGCGTTTTTCCGGTTACCCGTTCAACATCCAGGTGCTCAGCCGGTTCCGCTCGAAAAAGGAACAGAACGAGACGACCAAAGGCGTCAAAAACGGTACGGTCGATATCGTCATCGGCACGCACCGCCTGCTGTCGGCGGATATGCAGTTCAAGGACCTCGGCCTCCTGATCGTGGATGAGGAGCAGCGGTTCGGCGTATCGCACAAGGAGAAGCTGAAGCGGCTGAAAACAAACGTCGACGTGCTGACGCTCACCGCCACGCCGATTCCGCGGACTCTGCATATGTCGATGCTCGGGGTCCGCGATTTGTCGGTCATCGAGACGCCGCCGGAAAACCGCTTTCCGGTGCAAACGTACGTGGTCGAATACAGCAATGCGCTCGTGCGGGAGGCCATCGAAAGGGAGCTCGCGCGCGAAGGCCAGGTGTACTACCTGTACAACCGGGTGCAAAACATCCAGCAAATCGCCGATCAGATCGCCGCGCTTGTTCCTGAAGCCCGCGTAACGGTTGCGCACGGGCAATTGTCGGAGCAGGAGCTGGAGAAGACGATTCTCGACTTCCTCGACGGCGAATTCGACGTGCTTGTCAGCACGAGCATTATCGAAACCGGCGTCGACATTCCGAACGTAAACACGCTGATCGTCCACGATGCCGATAAAATGGGGCTTTCCCAGCTGTATCAGCTGAGGGGGCGCGTGGGCCGTTCGAACCGGATCGCCTACGCCTATTTCACCTATCAGCGGGACAAGGTGCTGACTGAAGTTGCGGAAAAGCGTCTGCAGGCGATTAAAGAATTTACGGAGCTCGGCTCCGGATTCAAAATCGCGATGCGCGACTTGTCGATCCGCGGTGCGGGCAATCTGCTCGGCGCCGAGCAGCACGGCTTTATCGCATCGGTCGGCTTCGATCTGTACTCGCAGATGTTGGCCGAAGAGATCGCCAGGCGGAAGAAGGAAATGGACGGCGAGGAGGCCGCACCGGCCAAAGAATGGAGCACGCAGCTGGACATCCAGCTGGACGCGTATTTGCCCGGCGATTATATTTACGACAGCGTGCAAAAGATCGAAATCTACAAGAAAGTGGCGGCGATCAAAACGCTCGAAGAAGCCTCCGACCTGCAGGACGAGCTGACCGACCGGTTCGGCGATCCGCCGCAAGCGGTGCTGAACCTGCTCACGGCGGCGCGGTTGAAAGTGTACGGCGCATCCTATATGATAGAATCGATCAGCCAAAAGGGCGATAATTATCTGATCACGATCCATTCGGACCAAAACGGCAATTTGGATGGGCAGAAGCTGTTTGCTATGTCCAGTCAATTTGAGGGTCGAATCAAGCTCATTGCCGGACCGCAAATCATGATTGAGGTAAGATGCAAGGGGCTCTCGCCAGAGCAATCCATCGCACTGCTGGAACGGTTTCTGGTAGAATACAAAGGTGCGCTCAAATTGAAGGGAGAATTGCAAAATGCAGCGAAATAACAAACGATTTAGGGGGCTTGCTGCCCTTATCGCACTCATGCTCGTTTTTACCGTGGCATCCGGGTGCGCGAAGAAGACGGATACCGCGAAAACGGACGAGGCCGCATCCGCCGGCAAGCCGACCGATGTGATCGTGACTTATAAGGATGGCGGGAAAATTACGCGCGGAGAATTTGACACGTTTTTAAATATCAACAAGTTTTTCAACCCGCAATTTGCGCAGTTCGCCACAGACCCGGCGTTCCAGCAGGACATGATGAAGCAGCTCGTTACGTTCAGGGTGCTCGCTTCCCGCGCCGACGACAAGGCGAAGGCGGAAGGGGACAAAAAAGCGAAGGAACAAATGGATACGATCAACATGTACTTCGGGGCCCAGCAAGGGGGACTGGAGGAGAAGCTGAAAGCGGCGAATATCACAACCCAGGATGTGGAAAGCTTCGTCAAACAAAGCATGTATGCTGTCTCCTCGGCAGAAAGCAAAGTGACGGACCTGCAGGTGAAGGACGCCTATGATAAAAAGCTGGCCGCAAACAGCCATCTTTACGACATCGCCACCGTTCGCCATATTCTGGTCGTTACGAATGACCCTGCAACGGGCAAAGAAACCCGCAGCAAGGAGGAGGCGCTTGCCCGGGCCAAGGAAGTGCAGGACAAGCTGAATAAAGGCGGGGATTTCGACGCGCTCGCCAAGGAATATTCCGACGATCCCGGCTCCAGGGACAAAGGCGGCAAGTACGAAAATGAGGAAATTTCCCAATGGGACCCCGCTTTCGGCAAGGCGGCGGCGGAGCTTCCGCTGAACACAATCAGCGATCCGGTCGAAAGCTCGTTCGGGTACCACATCATGAAAGTGGAAGCGAGATCGAGCAAATCGTTCGACGATGTGAAGGGCAGCATCCGGTCGGAGCTGGCGGAAACGCAAATTTACGACTTTTTCGAGAAGGAGCTTCCGGGCCTTATCGAGACGAACAAACTTCCGAAGCCGGAAGAGAAGAAACCGGACGCCGCTCCTGGCGGCAGTGCGCCGGCATCTCCGGCGCCAGCCGGCAAATAAGCTTTTTTACCAGGGTATCCCAGCGGATGCCCTGTTTTTTTTCATGTTATTGGACATAATGTAAACAGCAGCGAAAGGAACCTATATATCCTTAAAGCCCGCCGGAAGCGCTGCTCCAGATGCATAACAAGCTGGGAATGGAAGAATACTATGGTTAGTTACTCCAAGCTCCTTACCATTCATGAATACAACCCGCAGTCTGGCCCGAAACCAACTCTTCAAGGAAAGCGAGGCATCTAGAATTATGAAAGCAACTGGAATCGTTCGCCGTATCGACGATTTGGGCAGAGTCGTTATTCCGAAGGAGATTCGCCGCACCTTGCGCATCCGTGAGGGCGATCCGCTGGAAATTTTCGTAGACCGTGACGGAGAAGTTATTTTGAAAAAATATTCTCCCATCGGCGAGCTCGGCGACTTCGCCAAAGAATACGCCGAATCGTTGTACGAGAGCACTGGCCATATTACGATGATTTCCGACCGGGATACCATCATTGCCGTCGCCGGAGGGGCGAAAAAGGATTATTTGGACAAGCAAATCGGCGCTTTGGTGGAGACGTGTATGGACAACCGCAAGGCTTCCATAGAAAGCGGCTCCGGGCAGTTCGATATCGTCAAGGATACTTCCGAAACCTACAGCTCTTACGTCATCGCTCCTATTGTCGCGGGCGGGGACCCGATCGGTTCGGTTATTTTGATCAGCAAGGAAGAAGGCGTTAAGATGGGGCAAATGGAGCAAAAAATGGCGGAAACCGCAGCCGGCTTCCTGGCCAAGCAGATGGAGCAATAACCTTTGAGTTGCCAATGTAAAAAAGCTTCCAGACGAACAGAAGTTCGATGGGAGCTTTTTGTGCTCGTACAGGGAAATATGCGCAGATGAATTTTGCGGATAAACGGGACTATGTTCTTTTGGGAGGCAAATCGAGTATAATAGGGTCCAAGGTTTGTCAGAAAAGCAGAACGTTGGCACGAAGGGATTATTGCAGATGGCAAAAAAAGCGGATCCCCGCGGCGGGCGGGGAGCGGGAGGCGGCACGCTGCTGAAGGGGGCGGCGGTGCTCGGAGCGGCGGCGATCGTCTCCAAGCTGATCGGCACGATGCAAAAAATACCGCTGCAAAACATGGCCGGCGATGCGGTATTCGGGATATACAACGCCGTTTACCCGCTGTACATCATGATTTTATTTTTGGCGACGGCGGGTTTCCCGCTGGTTGTTTCGAAATTCGTCTCCGAGCAGGTCGCGGCGCGGCGGTACGGAGAAGCGAGGCGCGTCTTGTTTGTAGCGACGGGCGTGCTGATGTGTACGGGCGTTATGTTTTTTCTTTTCTTGTATTTCGGCTCGGGGTGGCTGGCCCGGCTGATCGGTGCTGAACAGACGGAAACGGCGATCCGCAGCGTCTCCTTCGCGCTTCTGATTGTGCCGGTCATGTCGGCGCTGCGCGGATATTACCAAGGCTATCAGAACATGCTGCCGACGGCTGCATCTCAGGTGGCGGAGCAGTTTGTCCGGGTCGCTGCGATGTTCAGCCTGCTGATTGTGCTGACGCACGCCGGATACGGGCCGACATGGATCGCCGCGGGGGCCACTTTCGGCTCGGTGCCCGGGGCGGCGGCAGGCCTCGCGGTGATGCTGTGGTTTTGGCGCAAGGAGAAGCGGCCGCGAGCGAAATCCGCAGCGATGCGTCGTGATGATCCGGGCGGCGGCCCCGGGGCGATGAAGCCGGGGCGCGAAGACGCAGCGCCTTCGCCGGCAGAGGCGATTGTACCGCCTGGAACGGCAATCGGCGCGGATGCGCTTCTGCCGGGAGCTTCGCCGGAACCGGCGGGCGATGCGACGCTCGTCGGCGTTTCCGCTCCGCCCGTCGAAAGCACGTGGAAGCTCGTCCGCCGCTTGACGGCTTATGCGCTTCCGATCTGCCTCGGGACGATCGCCATGCCGATCCTGACGCTGGTCGACTCGCTTACGATGCCGCGGCTGCTGAAAGCGGCATCCGGGGACGAAGCCGCTGCGCTGTATCAGTTCGGCCTATACAACCACGGCCTGCCGCTCGTGCAGCTCGTCGGGATGATCGCATCGTCGATGTCGGCGGCGCTTGTGCCGGCGATTGCCGATGCCAAATGGCGCGGCGAGGCCGAGGCGATTCGCCGGCGGACGGAAGTCGCGGTACGCCTCACCTGGTTCATCGGCCTCGGCGCCGCGTTCGGGATCGCGGCGCTGGCGGTGCCGCTGAACGTGATGTTTTACAAAACGGCGGAAGGCTCGACGGCGATGGCCATTCTCGGCTTCACCGCGCTGCTCGCCACGCTGAACATCGTGGCGGGCAGCGTGCTGCAGGGCTGCGGGGCGGTCGTCGCGCCGGCCTTGTACCTGCTCGTTGCCGCCGCCCTTAAGGTGGCGGGCAACGTGCTTCTCATGCCGCGCTGGGGCATCGACGGCGCGGCCGTGTCCGCCGTCGCCGCGTACCTCGCGGCGGGCGGGCTTGCCCTGGCGCACGTGCTGCGCGTCACGGGCGTCGCGTTTTCGCTCGCGGCGTACGTGTACCGCCCGCTCGTCGCCGTCGCCGCGATGGCCGCGGCGCTCATCGCGCTGCAAGCCGCAGCCGGCGGCTTTTTCGCGCCCGGCCGCGGGGCGGCGACGGCGGTATCGCTCGCCGGCGTGCTCGTCGGCGCGCTGCTGTACGGCCTCGCGCTGCTGCGCACCGGCGCGATCCGCGAGAACGAGCTGCTGCTCGTTCCGGGGCTTAAGCCGAAACATATGGAGCTTTTGCGAAAATTTCGTCTTAGCCCCTGAAAATAAAGTGGTGCTCTAAAGCTTATTCCTGTACTTATGGGGGAGCCCTCATTATCTGTAAAATAAAGGAGGCACGAGTAACATGGGTTCGAAGCAAATTACCGTCATCGGCCTTGGTTCGGGAGATGCGGAGCAGTTAACCCTCGGCATTTGGAGGCGGCTGCAGGCAGCAAGACACCTTTTTCTGCGAACGGACAAACATCCTGTCGTAGATTGGCTGAACGAGCAAGGCATAAGTTACACCTCTTTCGACAATGTGTATGAGCGGCATTCGACATTTGAGGCGGTTTATGAAGCGATTGCGGACGAGCTTGTAAGGCAGGCTGCGGAGTTGGACGGGGAATTGCTTTATGCGGTGCCGGGCCATCCGATGGTTGCGGAACGGACGGTGCAGCTGCTGAAGGAAATGTGTCCGCAGGAAGGCATCGGGCTCACGATTCTGGGTGGGGAAAGCTTTCTGGAGCAAGCGTTTTTGCGGTTTGGCTTCGATCCGGTAGAAGGTTTTCAACTGCTTGACGGCAGTATGCTCGACAGGCAGTCGCTGAATCCGAGACTGCATACGGTCATTACCCAGGTGTACGATACCTTTACCGCTTCCGATGTGAAGCTGACACTGATGGACCTGTATCCGGACGATTTCGAGGTTGTGGTCGGGCATCAGTTGGGGGTAACCGGAGAAGAGCGAATAGAGCGTGTTCCGTTGTATGAAGTGGACCGGATTCAAGGCTATGGCAATTTGTCGCTCGTCTGGGTTCCGAAGACGGACCGGGAGGACGTGACCAACCGGACGTTTGCGCGGCTGCACGAAATCGTGCAAATTTTGCGCAGCCCTGAAGGCTGCCCGTGGGACCGCGAGCAGACGCACGCGTCGCTTCGCAAAAATTTGATCGAGGAAGCGTACGAGGTGATCGAAACGATCGAAGAGGACGACCCGGACCATATGCGCGAGGAGCTCGGTGACCTGCTGCTGCAGGTGATGCTGCACGCGCAGATCGAAGACGACGAAGGCGGCTTCAACGTGTTTGACGTGATCGCCGAGCTGAACGAGAAGCTTCTTCGCCGGCATCCGCACGTTTTCGGGGAAAAATCTGCGGAAAACGCCGATGAGGCGCTCGAAAATTGGCAGGAAATCAAGCAGGAGGAGAAGCGGAAGAAAGGCATCGACCTCGAGGAACAGTCCGTGCTGGATGGCATCCCCCGGGAGCTGCCCGGCCTGATGAGAGCGTGGAAGCTGCAAAAGAAAGCGGCCTCTGTCGGATTCGACTGGAACAAGGCGGACGAAGTGTGGGCGACCGTGGAGCAGGAGCTGGCGGAGCTTAAAGAAGCGATGGCCGCGGGCGATGCCGAGAATCAGAAGGAAGAGCTGGGCGACGTGCTGTTTTCCATGGTGAACCTGGCCCGGTTTCTAAAGGCCGACCCGGAAGAAGCCCTTTCGCTGACCAACCGAAAATTTTTGCAAAGATTTCAATATATTGAGAGACAGCTGCGTTTAAAAGGAAAACAAATTGCACAAACTGATCTATTAGAGATGGAGTCTTTGTGGCAGGAAGCAAAAAAAGTTTTGAAAAACGACATAAGCTAGCAGGAATTTCCTGAGAAACAAAGAATACATACTGCGTACATCGTTTGCGCGAGCTAGCTGATGTCACATCGGCTCAACTTTTAGCGAAATTTAGGAGGTAATTTGCAATGAACAAAACAGATCTGATCAACAACATTGCTACAAAAAGCGGTTTGACGAAGAAAGATGTCGAAGCGGTACTTAACAGCTTCCTCGGAGAAATTACCGACGCGCTCTCTACCGGCGACAAAGTTCAGCTGATTGGCTTCGGCACTTTCGAAACTCGCAAGCGTTCCGGACGCACGGGCCGCAACCCGCAAACGGGCAAAGCGATCACGATCCCGGAATCCAAAGTTCCGGCTTTCAAAGCAGGCAACAAACTTAAAGAAGCTGTGAAGTAATGCGGCTTGACAAGTTTCTGAAGGTGTCCCGTCTCATCAAGCGCCGTACGGTGGCGAAAGATGTATCCGATCAGGGAAGAGTTCTCGTGAACGGACGGGAAGCCAAACCGAGCAGCACGATCAAGGTTGGCGACGAGCTGACGATCCAGTTCGGGCAGAAGAGCATTACGGTCCGGGTCGAGCAGCTTACGGAGTCGACCCGCAAGGAAGACGCCGCTAACATGTACACTGTGCTTAAAGAAGAATCGCACAAAAACGAATCTTGGATATAACAGCTCCATAGAGCAGCCTGGGACGACTTCGTCGTCCCAGGCTGCTTTTTTGTGACGGGCACGAGTTGAAGTAAAGAGGTTCACATTTCATCCGTTTTGAAACGTTAAGGTGTCCGGCACAAATTCGGCGCCGGCCGAAAAGAGCCGGGCAAACGCGGCAAGAGGCACGAGGTACTACTACCGGCATCGCTCCGAAAGTACAGCGTTGCCGAAATAGGATTTTTCCCTTAAGGCCAAAATCCATGCCGGACAGACCGAACCAGAAGCAAGCACTCTCTCCTACGGGCAGGTCCAGGGCCGCCTGAGCGCAATGTCGTCAGGTTAAGCGGGAACATAGCGGAACTATGGTTCGCAAAGAGAGTCGATTTCGGATATTTTTGGAAATTAGCGGAACTCAGGTGATCTATTTGTCTGTTTCTCCACTCTTCAAGCCGTTTTCCACCGATTTAACGCATCTCGGTTCCTCTATTTTTTCGATAAGCTCATTTTTTCGGGAATAGCGAACATGCGTTCCTTTATTTTTACAAACTACTCATTTTCGAGGAATAACAAACAGTTCCTAGTATCGTTCGGTCTTCTATGGTTCAACCCTCGGTTTACCTGTTAACCCGATAGCATTGTGCCCGAGCGCCTGGGGTCCTCCCGGCGGGGGATTTAGGGGGGCTTCAGAGGCTTTAAGGGGGCTCCCCCGATTTATGGTTCTATTATGGGACATCCCTCCAT
Organism: Paenibacillus hamazuiensis; assembly: GCF_023276405.1. Lineage (NCBI taxonomy): Bacteria > Bacillati > Bacillota > Bacilli > Caryophanales > Paenibacillaceae > Paenibacillus > Paenibacillus hamazuiensis. The sequence goes on along the minus strand of NZ_JALRMO010000001.1, from coordinate 6,553,837 downwards.
ATGCTTATGGTAAATAACCAAGCTTCGGAAAGGGGAACGCGTATCATGATGGATCCGAACAAAGCTGCCAAGCGCCAGGAGATCAAGATGCTCAATCGCAAGCTGCTGGAAATTTCCGGTGTCCGGAATGTGGAAAGCTTCGACAGCGAGGAGTTTTTGCTGGAAACGGATCTTGGCTTCCTGATGATCAAAGGCACCAATTTGCATATCAAAAATTTGAACCTGGAGCAGGGGCTCGTTGCCATTGAGGGGATGGTTAATGAGTTGGCTTACGTGGATGCAAACTCCCAGGGAAAAACCAAGGGATTTTTCGGTAAGCTGTTTAAGTGAGTCTGGAGGTTCAATTCGTCACGCTAGGCATGATGTTTTTGGGTGGACTGGCCCTGGGGGTGCTTTACGATCTTTACCGGGTGCTGTCGGACCGGCTGAACGTACCGAACTGGGTGCTGGCCATCCTGGACATCGTGTATTGGCTTGTCGGGACAGTCCTTGTGTTCCGCCTGCTTTATGCCAGCAATCACGGCCAGGTCCGCATTTTTATTTTTATCGGACTGGTCATAGGCATATTGTTTTATTTTTCGTTCTTAAGCAGGATGACAATCCGCTTCATCTGCTTTATGATAAAAGTGGTGCAGGCTGCCATTCGGATCGGCAAACGCACCATTGACATTTTCATCGTAACCCCGATATTATTTTTATACAGATGTGTAATCATCCTGTTCGGATTTTTAATGGCGCTGGCTATTTTCTTGTACAAGTTTGTGCTACAATTGCTGTATCCGTTTTGGCGATTGTTCGCATGGCTCGCCAAACCGCTCATTCGCTGGGTTAAGTCGTGGCGTTGGCTCCAAGCTGTCATTCGAACTCTCGGTGCGTGGTGGCGCCGCTGGTTCGGCCCGAAAGAACCGGGTTAACGATGTCGGGCAAGCCGCCCATTGCAGATTGCCAGCTTATCTTACGAAGTAAACTTTCCTACGGAAAGTTCAGCTAATCCTTACGAAGCAAGTTTCGCTAACGCGAAACTCTCAGGAGGTTCAAACGCTCATGCCCGCTTCTCCGGCCAGATCCACAAAAACCGCAAAGCAGCAGCCCGCCAAAGGCAGACGTTTGATGAAGCTCCCTACGCTGATCATGGTTTGCGCGGTTACTTGGGGGGCTATCAACTTCTGGAACCAAATCGGCAAGCTGAACGATCGGCATCAGCAGGTAAGCGCACTCGAGCATAAACTTGACGAAGTCAGGCAAATGAACGACGAGACGAAACGGGAAGTGGCCCGTCTGAACGATAACGAATACATAGAGCAAATACTTCGCAAAAATTACGGTTTCGTCAAGCCGGGAGAGACGTTATTTTATAGGCCGAAAACGACAAAATAACGCTCCGTCAAAAATGGGCCTTTGACAAACAATCCTTATGTTGACCGTATTTTCTCCATAAGTTATAATCTCCATAGTTGGCTTTTGAACTAATTAAGGGAGGAACATTTTACTTTATGGCAATTGAAGTGGGCAGCAAGCTGGAGGGAAAGGTGACAGGCATTACGCACTTCGGAGCGTTTGTCGAGCTATCCGAAGGTGTCACCGGCCTTGTTCACATCTCGGAGATCGCGGACAACTATGTCAAGGATGTTAACGATCATTTGAAGCTGAACGACAAGGTTATCGTAAAAGTGATCAATGTGGACAAGGATGGCAAGATCGGGTTATCGATCAAGCAAGCTGTTGACAAACCCGTGGAGGCCAAGCCCGCTCGGCCAGAAAGATTCGGCGGTGGTGGAAGGGAAGGCGGCGATCGCGGAGGTTTCCGTGGGGACCGCGGAGGCAGACCTTTCAAACCGCAAGCAAACAAAATGTCGTTCGAAGACAAGATGTCCCGGTTTCTTAAGGACAGCGAAGAACGGATTTCCTCTCTCAAGAAAAATACCGAAGGCAAACGCGGCGGCAGAGGCGCCAGACGCGATTAAGTCACATATCGGCCACAACCGTTTTAGACGGTCTGTGGCTTTTTAGTTGTTTTGGAATGTTTGACAAACAACGATTCAATGTATTCGTTAAACCGACAACATTACCCAAACCATGCGGGGTCCCGTTTGAGGGTTCAAGAGGCTTGACACCATAGTCCCGCATATATTATACTCATGCTTGTTGTGGCGGCGTAGCTCAGCTGGCTAGAGCGTACGGTTCATACCCGTGAGGTCGGGGGTTCGATCCCCTCCGCCGCTATTTTTCGCATAAGGATATCTTTCGAGGGTGCCGCCTCGAGGGGTATCCTTTTTCATTTGTAAGACCCCCCCTTGCCAGCGTTAGACACCGGAACGCGCGAAATGGCGCATTCCACTTCTTTTGTCGTATATTCCGGCGGTATCTTGCAAATCGACAACGTTTTACGGATTTCCTGCCTGCGTTTTTGAACCACGATAAGATGCTCATGCGGACGTATGTTTGGGCAATGAAGAAAATAAAGCGCTTACATTAGTGCCGTTCACGGAATCGGGGCTTCTCGCATACCGGGCCAAATTTGTCGGAAAAAACTTTGGCTCTATCAACCGAATATGACAAACTTTCTGCTAGATTTCTTTTATGCTAGAGAAACCTTAAACGACTGGTAAGGAGTGAATATAGGCAATGGACAATTGGCAAAGATTCGTAAACGGTGGCGAAGCGGGAATGATGAAGAAGATAACGGAACGCATATCCGGCCTATTTGCAGAGAATCGTTTGGTACAAGCCGTCGTCGCCAAAAAATGGTCGATGCTGCTGCTCGTCATGGGATTTCTGCTTGGCCGGGCGATGATTCTTGAGCAGCTTTCCCCGTTCGCTATCGCTTACTTCGGAGTAATGTATTTTCTGCGCAGGGAGCTTCTTCTATGGATAGGCTTGTTTCTTGCAGCCGGCAGCCTTTTTTCCATCGCCCCGAGCCATACGGGGTACATCGTGACGGAGATGGCAGTATTTTTCCTTATTCAAAAAGGGCTGGAAAAATTCGAACGCTCCGACATTTCATATGCGCCGATGATCGTGTTTTTCTCGGCTTTCACCGTGCAGCTGTTTTCCTACGCAGTGGCTGCAGAGCTGACGTGGTATACGCTGATGCTTGCCGGAGTGGAATCCGCACTCAGCTTTATCCTGACGCTGATTTTCGTGCAAGCCATTCCCGTTTTTACGCTTACCCGCAAAAACTACCACTTGAAAAACGAAGAAGTCATCTGTTTGATCATCTTGCTCGCCTCGGTCATGACCGGTACGGTCGGGTGGATGATCGGCAGCGTTACGCTCGAGCACGTGCTCTCCAGATATTTGATTTTGCTGTTCGCCCTGGTCGGCGGGGCGCCTTTAGGAGCATCGGTGGGCGTTATTACCGGGCTTATTTTGAGCCTGGCCAATGCGAATGCGATCTACCAGATGAGTTTGCTCGCCTTTGCGGGCATGCTGGCGGGACTGCTGAAGGAAGGCAATCGCTGGGCGGTGGCGATCGGGATGATGCTTGGCTCCTCCATCCTGTCAGTCTATATCGGCAGCCAGGCCGACATCATGCAGTCGATGTGGGAGTCGGGCTTCGCCGTGCTGATGTTTTTGCTGACGCCCCGCAGCATGATCCAGATGCTGGCCAAATACGTGCCGGGAACGCAGGAAAACTTGAAGTCTCAACATGATTATGCCAAACGGGTGCGGGATATTACCGCCAGCCGTGTGCAGCAGTTTTCCGAAGTGTTCCGTCAGCTGTCGCGCAGCTTCAAACAAATTACCGCAGATACCCAGCCTGTGCAAAAGGAAGAGGAAGTCGGCCATTTCATGAACTCCGTCGCCGAACGTTCCTGCGCCGGCTGCCGCAAGCGCGGAACGTGCTGGGATCAGCGTTTTTACCATACATACAAGCTGATGACCGATATGATGACCGAGGTGGAGCTGAACCCGGCACTAACCGTACGAGAGCTCAATCCCGATTGGAAAAAAGCATGCATCAAACCCGATCAAGTGCTGAATGTGATGAAGCAGCAGTACGATTTGTACAAGAACGACCAGCACTGGAAAAAACAAATCATCGACAGCCGGCAGCTCGTGGCGGACCAGTTGTCCGGCGTGTCGCAGGTCATGGAAGATCTCGCGAAGGAGATTCAGCGGGAAGGCCAGGAGCTCTTCCTGCAGGAAGAGCAGATCCGCCACTCTTTGGAGGAGCTCGGCCTCTCCATCCACAGCATCGACATCATCAGCCTCGACGAAGGCAACGTCGAAATCGAGATCGTCCATCAATATACGCGGGGATTTGATGAATGTCGCAAAATCATCGCACCGCTGCTTTCCGAAATTCTCGGCGAGCATATTGCCGTCAAGGACGAGCAGCCGCTCGCCAAGCGGCAGGGCTACAGCACGGTCGTCTTCGGCTCCGCCAAGGAATACGAGATCGAGACGGGCGTTGCCGGGGCGGCCAAAGGCGGCGAGCTGCTGTCCGGCGACAGCTTCAGCACCGTCGAGCTCGGCAACGGCAAATTCGCCGTCGCATTATCCGACGGGATGGGCAACGGCGAACGCGCCCGCGCGGAAAGCAGCACGGCGCTCACGATCCTGCAGCAGCTGCTGCAGTCCGGTATGGACGAGAAGCTCGCGATCAAATCGGTCAACTCGGTGCTGATGCTGCGTTCGTCCGATGAGGTTTATGCGACGGTGGATGTGGCGCTGATCGACCAATACAATGCACATACGACGTTTTTGAAAATCGGCTCGACGCCGAGCTTCATCAAACGCGGCAGCGAGGTGCTGCCGATCACCGCGAACAACCTGCCGGTGGGCATCGTCGACGATATCGACGTCGATCTGGTCAGCTTGCCGCTGCAATCCGGCGATATGCTGATCATGATGACTGACGGCATTTACGATGCACCGGGACATGCCGTCAACAAGGAGATGTGGATGAAGAGGGTGATTCAGGAGATCGATGCGGAGTCCCCGCAGGATTTTGCCGACGTGCTGCTTGAGCGGGTCGTACGCCAGCATCACGGGGAAATTGTCGACGATATGACGGTGATCGTAGCGAAGGTAGAGAAGTATAAGCCGGAATGGGCGACGTTCCGCTGGCCGGGAATGACGAAAATCGAGCGGCCGAAAACCGTCAGCTAATCTATGATTCGAATCGATAGGCATGGAAGCGGCTTGTCCGGACTGAAGCGCATCAGCCGGGGCTGCATTCCGGCCTATTTTTGTGTATAACGGGATTTATTATGCAGCGGTTTGAGATTCTCCCAAAGTGGCAAAGCTGGTAGAGAACGCATTAACTCGTAGGACATACGATAACATTTCGGCCAAGCCGAACTAATGGGGGAATTATACGATGCAGCAAATTATTCTTATTACCGACGGTTGTTCGAACGTGGGGGTGAGCCCGGTAATCGGGGCGGCTCATGCCAAAGCGGAGGGGATTGTCGTCAATGTCATCGGCGTTATCGATCAAGGCGAACTGGGCGAGCTCGGCGCTTCGGAGATTCGCGAGATTGCCCAGGCGGGCGGCGGGATGAGCCGCATCGTCACTTCCCGGCAGCTGTCGCAGACGGTGCAGATGATGACGCGCAAGACGGTGATGAATACGATCCAGCAAGCCGTAGGGCAGGAGCTGAAGCAGATTTTAGGCCATTCCCGCATCGAGGAGTTGTCCCCTGATCAGCGGTCGCAGGTCGTTCAGGTGATCGATGAGCTGGGCGAAACGACTTCGCTCCGTGTTGCTCTTCTGATCGATACGAGCGCCAGCATGAAGCCGAAGCTGGCTGCGGTGAAAGAAGCGATTTACGATTTGCAGCTGAGTCTGCAGGCGCGCAGCGGCATCAGCGAAATGGCCGTGTTTCATTTTCCCGGCTCTCCGGACGGCAGGGAAGAACTGGAAATGGACTTCGGCTGGACAAAAGACCTTGCAAACTTGAACAAGTTGTTTTATAAAATAAACATGAAGGGTACGACCCCGACAGGACCGGCTTTGCTTAAAGTCGTGCAGTTTATGACAGGCCATACCGCACAGTCCGGCTCTGCCGGAGACGATGACTGGACCGATACCGCGCATAATGGCAAGGATGGGATGCTGAGTGATTACGTCGTATGAGCCTGTTTTTCAAACGGGGAAACTCATCACCGGAAAATGGAATAAGGGCCAATACGTCATCGAGCGGCTGCTTGGCGAGGGCGCTAACGGGAAGGTATACCTGGTCCGCAAGGGGAAAGCCCTCTACGCGCTTAAAATGGGCTTCGATTCGGTAGACCATCAATCGGAAGTCAATGCGCTCAAAGCGCTGTCCAAATCGTCTTCCAGCTTTCAAAAATATTTGCATGACGTCGACGATTATCACTACGCGGGAGCGGATTATCCGTTCTGCGTCATCCGATACATAAAGGGGCAGCCGCTTGGAGAGTTTTTGCAGGAGCACGGCTACGATTGGATCTATATGGTAGGTCTTAATTTACTGTACAAGCTGTCCGAGCTTCATGCTCAAGGTTTTGTGTTCGGCGATTTGAAAACGGAAAATATGCTCGTCTCCGCTTACGGCGAAGTGAATTTGGTCGATTTTGGCGGCGTGACGGCCAAGGGCCGCTCGATCAAACAGTTTACCGAAGTGTTCGACCGCGGTTTCTGGGGAGCCGGATCGCGGGTGGCGGACGAGCAGTACGACCTGTTTTCCTTTGCGGTGCTGCTGATCAGCGCGACGGATAAAGAACGGAAGCTGAAGAAATTCAGCTACATTTTGCCGCAGCATCGGACGATCGATTATTTGCTGGAGATGCTGCAGGGAAATACGCGGCTTGCGAAAGCCGCTCCTTTCATCAAAAAAGCGCTCAGGGGAGAGTACGTCAGCACGAAGGAAGCTTTGGCCGATTGGCGCAAGCATATATTGCGAAAATCCGCTCCCGGACCGGGCGGACACATCCAAACGCCATGGCTGAAAATTTGCTTCGCCGCATCCCTCATCTTATTTGCATCGACGCTGTATTTTTATTGGCAATAGTGACCGAGCCGGGAAGGATTTCAAAATCATGAGCCTTGTGGACAAGGTAGAAAATTTCATTCGGACGGAAAAACTGTTCGAGCGAAAGGATGGCATCGTCGTCGCCGTATCGGGGGGGCCCGACTCGGTGGCGCTGCTGCATTTCCTTTTTTTGCTTTCCGCCAAGTGGGAGTGGGCGCTTGCCGTAGCCCATGTCAATCATCGGTTTCGCGGCGAGGAATCGGACAGGGAAGCGGATTTTGTGGAGGCATTGTGTTCCCGCATGGGGGTTCCCTGTGAAATCGCAAGCATCGACCTGCCGCAATATATAGAAGAAACAGGGAAAAATTCGCAGCTGGCGGCAAGAGAAAAACGGTACGAATTTCTGCATGAAGTTGCGGGTAAATATGGAGCAAGCCGCATTGCGCTGGCCCATCACGCCGACGATCAGGCCGAAACGGTGCTGATGCGGGTGCTGCGGGGAACCGGGTTATCCGGGCTGTCCGGAATGCCTCTTCGCCGCCGCGAAAAAAACGTGGAACTTGTTCGTCCTTTCTTACGTATATACAAATCAGAAGTTCTCGACTACTGTGCGCAGCACGGGATCGAATACTGCGAGGACAGCAGCAACCGGGAGACCAAATACTTTCGCAACCGGATTCGGCTGGAATTGATGCCGCTCCTGGCGCGTTATTGCGACGGGCTGCCGGAGTCGCTCAACCGGCTTGCCGACATCACGGCGGCTGAAGACGGTTTCATGGATGAACAGGCGCAGGCGCTTCTGGATCGCCATGTCGAACGTACGGAAGGGATGTTTTCATTCTCCCGGCGGTGGTTTGGGACACTTCACCTGGCTTTACAAAGGCGATTGATTAAACTAATATTAAGTTGTCTTGCGTGCGAACCGGATGAGTTGCAATTTTCCAAGGTAGAGCAGGTCAGAGAGACTGTCGTGTCCGCAGATCGCCCGAATGTGCGGTTTACGGTAATCGGCACTATTTTTTTGACGACGGAATATGATTCCGCGCAGCTTCATACTATGGTGTTACCGTCGGACCCGTATTCGTACCTAATCGATCCCGGCACAGCTTCCGTCTACATTCCGGAGGCGGATGCAACCGTTCAGTACGAGTGGCTGGAGTCAACGATGGCGCTCCATGGGCAGAAGACGACGGGCCGGCGAAACGAGCTGTTTCTCGACGCTGACGAAGTGGACTTTCCTTTGGTTTTGCGAAGCCGCCGGCAAGGCGACAGGATAGAGCTTCTCGGTTTAAACGGGTCTAAAAAAGTGAAAGATATTTTCATCGACGATAAAGTGCGCCCGAGTCTTAGGGAGAAAATCCCGATTCTGGCCGATGCCGGAGGACGGATATTGTGGATCGCCGGTTTGCGGAGATCCGCGCATGCACTTGTCACGGAGAAGACCCGGCGTATTTTATATATGAAGCTAACGCAAGCTAAGTAAAGCTAGGAGGATTTTCTTTTGTACAACGACATTCAGGAAATACTGATCACCGAGCAGCAAATTCAAGACAAGGTCAAAGAGATGGGGGAAATCATAAGCCGCGATTTTGCCGGGCGTAACCCGCTTGTCATCTGTGTGCTGAAGGGCGCTTTCGTGTTTATGGCCGATCTGGTCAAAAATATTACGGTGCCTCTGGAGATCGATTTTATGGCTGTATCCAGCTACGGCGCTTCGACCAAATCGTCCGGGGTCGTTAAAATCATTAAGGATCTCGACGTATCGGTGGAAGGCCGGGATATTTTGATTGTGGAGGATATCATCGACAGCGGGCTGACGCTCAGCTATCTGATCGATGTGCTCGAGCGCCGCAACGCGTTGTCCGTCACGGTCGCCGCTTTATTCGATAAACCGGCGCGCCGGATGGCCGATTTGGATGCCGATTACAAAGGGTTCGTGATTCCGGACGCCTTCGTCGTCGGATACGGGCTGGACTATGCCGAGAAATACCGGAACCTGCCGTTCATCGGCGTGCTTAAGCCGGAAATTTACTCGAAGTAGGGCGATTTGTGATGCCGCGCAGCGCTATGTTACAATGGAGCAAGTTGTCGTTTTCGAGAGGAGGTAGGGGATGAACCGCATTATACGAAACACCGGATTTTATCTGCTTATATTTTTGGTTACCGTCGGAATCGTACATTTCATCAGCACCCAGAACGATCAGAAAGACACGATCAGCTACGATAAATTCCGGCAGGCGTTGATTGAAAAAAATGTGGAACAGGTTAGCGTCAAATTTGACGGCTATACATACCTTGTCAGGGGGAAATACAAGACACCGCCGATTGCGGACAAGAAAAATTTCGAGTCGAGAGCCCCTTATGACCCACGCATTTTTACGATGATTGAAAGCGCCGATATACCGACAGGCAACTTCAGCATCGAAAAAATGGAAGGTGACAACGTATGGATCAGCTTCCTGACGTCCATCATTCCGTTTGTGATCATCTTTATCCTGTTCTTCTTCCTGCTCAATCAGGCGCAGGGCGGCGGTGGCAAGGTGATGAACTTCGGCAAAAGCCGGGCGCGCTTGTATAATGAAGAGAAAAAACGCGTTACGTTCGAGGATGTTGCCGGTGCCGACGAAGAGAAGCAGGAGCTTGTGGAAGTCGTCGAGTTTTTGAAGGATCCGCGGAAGTTTGCGGCACTCGGTGCGCGAATTCCGAAGGGCGTGCTGCTCGTTGGTCCTCCGGGTACCGGTAAAACGCTGCTGGCCAGGGCCGTAGCGGGCGAAGCGGGCGTGCCGTTCTTCAGCATAAGCGGCTCCGACTTCGTTGAAATGTTTGTTGGTGTCGGTGCATCCCGTGTACGCGACCTATTTGAAAATGCGAAGAAAAATTCGCCTTGTATCATATTTATCGACGAGATCGACGCAGTTGGCCGCCAGCGCGGCGCAGGTCTTGGCGGTGGCCATGACGAGCGCGAGCAGACGCTCAACCAGCTCCTCGTCGAAATGGACGGCTTCGGCGCGAACGAAGGCATCATCATCGTCGCCGCGACGAACCGGCCGGACATTCTCGACCCGGCGCTGCTCCGCCCGGGACGTTTCGACCGTCAGATTACGGTTGACCGTCCGGACGTGAAAGGCCGCGAGGCGGTGCTGAAGGTACACGCCCGCAACAAGCCGTTGTCGAAGGAAGTCAAGCTCGACGCGCTGGCGCGGTTTACGACCGGCTTTACAGGCGCGGATCTAGAGAACCTGTTGAACGAAGCGGCTCTGATCGCAGCGCGCCGCAACCGCAAGGATATTTCGCCCAGCGAGCTCGACGAAGCGTTTGACCGCGTTATCGTAGGTACGCAGAAGAAAAGCCGCGTTATCAGCGAGCGCGAAAAGAAAATGGTCGCTTACCACGAGGCTGGCCATACCATCGTCGGTTATTACTGCGAGAACGCCGAGATGGTGCATAAAGTGACGATCGTCCCGAGAGGTCGCGCCGGCGGCTACGTTATGATGCTGCCTAAAGAAGGCGAAGACCGGATGATGAATACGAAAAACGAGCTGCTGGACAAAGTCACCGGCCTGCTTGCCGGACGTGTATCCGAGGAAATGTTTATCGGTGAAATCGGTACAGGCGCTTACAGCGACTTCCAGCGTGCGACGACGATCATCCGTAAGATGATCACCGAATACGGCATGAGCGACAAGCTCGGGCCGATGCAATTCGGTCAGTCGCAGGGCCAAGTTTTCCTCGGCCGCGATATTGGGCATGAGCAAAACTACAGCGATGCGATCGCGTATGAAATTGACCAGGAAATGCAGAGAATGACCCGCGAATGCTACGAGCGCGCGAAAGATATTTTGCAAAAGCATGCCGATCAGGTTCACCTGATCGCCAATACGCTGCTCGAGAAAGAAACTCTCGAGAAGGAAGAAATCAAGCAGCTGCTTGAAGAAGGCAAGCTCGGAGACGGCGAAGGCGATGTGAAGGTCAACATCCAAGGCCAAAGCCAGCAGGCCGACAACAACAAGCTCGATTTCGACAAACCGTCATCTCCGGATGACGAAAACAAGCAATAACCCACACGGCAGCCGGTTCATCCGGCTGCCGTTATTTTTTTGCTAATATAAATGGCAAAGAGGTTCGAATGACACTACTCCCCGATGAATTCGGTCCAGTGAATGATGTTATGGCCGAAATTGAAGAGGACCCAGAACTTCAACAAATGCTCCTTAAGTCGGAGGAAGATCTAGCGGAGGGAAAAGTTTATTCGCCTGAAGAGGCATTTCAATATGTCCGTAATTATCACTCTAAACAATGAACAAGGTTATCTTTTCCCAAACCGTTTTGAAGAAAATCACCAATATACGAAGCGTTCATTTTTCCCAGGAAGAGACAATTCAGTTTCAAATTCATTGATAACAGCTATTCAAACGCGATTGACCGGCATTGGTCTTTATGAAGGATATAAGGAATACAAAAAAGGCCCATGGGCGGATACACGTCGTATCTTGGTTCACGGCTATAGGGTATACTTCAGCTATAACGTTAAGGATAATACGATTTTCGTAAAACACTACCCTTCGCCGTAGCGTAATCAACCCTTTTTGAACACACTAAGTCGTATCTCTGCTTCCAACGTGCCAATGGAATTTACAACTTTTTCACTCCGCCGCCCCGTCTAATCCCCCTCATTTTGACCAAAACTATACCCAAACCAAGCAGCATTACTGTACAGTCCGAGCGAGCCCGAAATTCTGCGCTTTTTAACCATATTTGCCCGTTGACACTGGGTATTAAAGTTGTGTAAATTAATACTAAATCTTAAATATTTGTGAACAATTTCACTAACTGTCCTTGCTAACGGGGGGCATTAGTTATTGTCTAAAAGGACGGTGTAACCTGATGGAAGCTCTGGCGCTCGAGCGCAAGGCCGAACAGAACCGGGAACTCAAGGAACGTCTGGCCCAGCTGAAGAAAGAAAGAAATGCGATCATTTTGGCGCATTATTACCAGCGGGATGAAATCCAGGAAGTGGCCGATTTCAGGGGCGATTCGTTTTTGCTTGCCCAGAAGGCTGCGTCAACCGACGCGGATGTCATCGTATTTTGTGGAGTTCATTTTATGGGGGAAAGCGCCAAAATATTAGCTCCGAACAAAACCGTGCTGATCCCCGACGAACGTGCGGGTTGCCCGATGGCCGATATGGTGAATGTCGACGGACTCCGAGCGCTGAAGAAAAAACATCCGAACGCCACCGTCGTTACTTATATCAATTCATCGGCGGACGTTAAATCGGAAACCGACATATGCTGCACATCGGCCAATGCCGTGAAGGTCGTCAACTCAGTGCCCGGCGACGAAGTGATCTGGGTCCCTGATAAAAATTTGGGCGATTACGTCTCCAAGCACACGAACAAAAAGATGATCATTTGGGAAGGCTATTGCAATACGCACGATATGTTGACGGTCAAAGACGTCGAGGAAATGAAGGCGCAATACCCGAATGCCCAGTTTGTCGTTCATCCCGAATGCCGTCCGGAAGTGGTCAAGATGGGTGACTTTGTCGGCAGCACGACGGCGATCATCAAGTATTGCAAAGAATCGGATTGCCAGGAATTTATCGTCGGCACCGAAGACGGCACCGGATACCAGCTCAGACTGGACAGCCCTCATAAAAAATTCCATTTTGCCACCAAATATTTGGTTTGCCCGAACATGAAAGTGAACAACCTGAAAAAAGTTGTGCGCTGCTTGGAAACGATGCAGCCGCAAATTCACGTCCCTCAAGATGTGGCAGAGAAAGCCAAATTATCGCTGGAGCGCATGCTACAGGTGAAGTAGCATGCGCTACTTCCTTGTATAGAACAGGTGACGGTATGATACCCCGATATTTGATAGATTTCGATCTGAACTCCATCCCTCATGTACATACGGACGTTATTGTGATCGGCGCGGGCATCGCCGGTCTTTTTACCGCGATTAAAGCGAGCGAATCCAACAAAGTGATGATGATTACGAAAAAATCTCTGCTCGACAGCAATACCCGCTATGCGCAGGGAGGAATTGCAGCGGTCATCTCCGACGAGGACTCGCCGGAATACCATATACAGGATACGCTTATGGCCGGAGCGGGCTTATGCGATCCGAAAGCGGTGGACGTGCTCGTTCACGAAGGCCCTGCCGGCGTGAAGGATCTGATCCGCATGGGAACGCAATTCGACCTGGAAGACGGCGAATTCGCCTTGACGAAGGAAGGGGCGCACAGCCAAAGACGAATATTGCATGCCCATGGGGACGCTACCGGAGCGGAAATTGTCAGGGCGCTTTCCGAAAAGACGAAAATGGACCCGAACATCGTGCTGTGGGACGACCATTTTGTCATCGATTTGATTACGGAAGACGGAGAATGCACCGGCGCGCTTGTACAGAAGCCGGACGGGTCGCGCGTTTACGTGCAGGGCAAAGCGACGATTCTTTGCAGCGGCGGAACCGGACAGCTGTACCGGTATACGACGAATCCGGACATTGCCACGGGCGACGGCATCGCCATCGCTTACCGGGCCGGAGCGCTCATACGGGACATGGAGTTCATTCAGTTTCACCCGACCGCTTTATGTTATCCGGGAGCGCCGCGGTTTCTGATCTCCGAAGCGGTGCGCGGCGAGGGAGCGGTTTTGCGGAACATCAACGGCGAACGGTTTATGGAAAACTATCATCCGCAGCTTGAGCTGGCGCCGCGCGACATCGTGGCAAGGGCGATCGTAAGCGAAATGGAACGGACCAAATCGACGTTTGTCTACATCGACTTTACGCACGAATCGGAAGAAACGGTCAAGCACCGCTTCCCAACCATTTATGAAGTATGCCTGAAATACGGTTTGGACCTCGCCTCGGACTGGATACCCGTGGCACCGGCGGCGCACTATATGATGGGAGGCGTCGAAACGGACCTGTACGGCGAAACGGCCGTAAAGCGGCTTTTTGCATGCGGGGAAGTATCGTCGACGGGGGTGCACGGGGCGAACCGGCTCGCCAGCAATTCGCTCTCCGAGGCTATCGTGTTCGGGCGAAGAATCGTGGAGCGCATTAACAAGCTGGATCTCGTGACGAAAACGCCGCAAATAAAGGAAACCGGTCACCGCAAGGAAAGCGCGATCCAGCCGATCGTCGAGAAGCGGCTCAAGCTGCAGAAGGTGATGCTCCGTTATGTCGGGCTCAAACGGGATGCGAAAGGGCTGGAAAAAGGCTACGAGGAGCTGAGGCGTCATTTATCCATATTTGATGTCAGCCTGAGCAAGCGGGAGGAATACGAATTTGCGAATTTGCTGACCTGCGCGCTGCTCACGACGCAAGCGGCGCTCATTCGCGAAGAAAGCCGCGGCGGCCATTACCGCGAGGATTTTCCGGAGCGCAATGACGATATGTGGCGCAAGCATACCGTATTCAATCGGGAGCTGGGCCTGACGGAGGAGAAGATGGAGCATGCTTGAACTTCGCATCGATACGGTACGCAGCCAAATCCGGCAGTGGCTTGATGAAGATATCGGGATGGGCGACGTGACGACGTTGTCGACGATTCCTGCCGAGCAACTGTCCAAAGGGATTATTCATGTCAAAGAAGACGGTATCATCGCCGGTTTACCTGTCGCGGAAGCGGTATTTGCCGAAGTGGACGCCGGGCTTCTTTTCAAACCGCAGGTTAACGAAGGAGCGCGGGTGTCCAGAGGAACCGTGCTTGCCGAAGTGACGGGGAGCACCCGCAGCATTTTGCTCGGGGAACGTCTTGCCCTCAACCTGATGCAGCGCATGTCCGGTATTGCAACCCGCACGGCGCAGTTTGTCGCGGCGCTGGACGGACTGCCAACTAGGCTGGTCGATACGCGAAAAACGACACCGGGACACCGGATGCTGGAGAAATACGCCGTGCGTGTCGGAGGAGGTCATAACCACCGTTACGGCTTGTTTGATGCGGTGATGATCAAGGATAATCATATTAAGGGGGCCGGAGGCGTGGCCAAAGCGATTGAGGCGGCCCGCGGACAAATTCCCCATACGATGAAGATCGAGGTCGAGGTGGAGAACGACGCGCAGCTGGAGGAAGCGCTTGCCGCAGCCCCGGACGTGATCATGCTGGACAATATGAGTGTTGAAGCGATGGTCCGGGCGGTAAAACGCATTAAAAGCCATTCGCCGCATATGATTGTAGAGGCTTCCGGCTCCGTCAATTTGCAGACTGTAAGGGCGATTGCCGCCACAGGGGTAGACGTCATCTCGGTCGGCCGGTTAACCTATTCCGTGGAGGCGCTCGACATCAGCCTGGATCTGAACGAACGGAAGGAGTCAAAGGCATGATTTTGGTCGTGGATGTAGGCAATACGAACATTGTCCTGGGTATCTACGAGGGGAAAAACCTGCTGCATCATTGGCGGCTCAGCACGAACCGATCGGCAACGACCGACGAGTACGGCATGACGATCTACAATCTGTTTCACCATGCCGGCATCAAACTCGAGCAGGTGCAGGGCGTCATCATCTCGTCCGTGGTTCCGCCGCTGATGTTTGTGCTTGAAAGTTTATGTGCAACCTATTTAAAAAGAACGCCGCTCATCGTCGGACCGGGGATAAAAACGGGCCTCAACATCCGCTATGAAAATCCGAAGGAAGTCGGCGCGGACCGAATCGTCAATGCGGTTGCCGCCATCGAGCTGTACGGCCCTCCGTGCATCGTTGTCGATTTCGGCACGGCCACAACCTTTGATTACATAGACGAAGCGGGACAATATTTGGGCGGTGCGGTCGCTCCGGGCATCGGCATCTCCACCGAGGCGCTGTATCAGCGGGCAGCGAAGCTGCCGCGCATTGAGCTCGTGAAGCCGAAAAGCGTCGTCGGCCGTAACACCGTGGCATCGATGCAGGCGGGGATTATTTACGGCTTTGCCGGGCAAGTGGACGGTATCGTGAAACGGATGCGGGAAAGCTATAACGCATCCGCCAAGGTCGTCGCCACCGGGGGACTGGCGGAGCTGATCTCGGCCGAGTCGAAAACGATTCAAACCGTCAATCCCTTGCTTACGCTGCAGGGACTGCAGTTGATTTATGAAAGAAACACCTGAAGTGGGGTAGCAGAATGCAGGATTATTTAATTAGAGCAACCGCTCTGCAAGGGCAGGTGCGCGCCTTCGCGGTCAGATCGACGGAGGTGGTGGGCGAACTCACCCGCCGTCATCAAATGACGCCGACGGCTGCGGCCGCGCTCGGAAGAACCGCCTCGGCAGCGCTTATGATGGGAGCTATGCTGAAAGGCGAAGAAAAGCTGACTGTACAGGTCAAAGGCGGCGGTCCGATCGGGCAAATCGTCGTTGATGCGAACGCCGCAGGCGAGGTCCGCGGATATGCGGATAACCCGCAGGTGGATCTTCCGCTCAATGCTGTGGGCAAACTGGATGTAGCCGGAGCAGTGGGGACGGACGGCTTTTTGTACATCGTGAAAGATCTCGGGCTGAAAGAGCCTTACCGCGGCAGCGTGCCGATCGTTTCCGGGGAGCTTGCCGAAGATTTTACGTATTATTTTGCCAAATCGGAGCAGACCCCCTCGGTTGTAGCTCTCGGCGTGCTGGTCGATATCGATTACAGCATCAAGGCGTCGGGAGGTTTCATCATCCAACTGCTGCCGGGCTGCACGGACGAACAGATTGCGGAAATCGAGCGGCAGCTTTCGCAAATCCAGTCGGTCACTTCGATGATCGACCGCGGCGATACGCCGGAGGAAATTCTTCGCCGCATTTTACCTGACGTTCAAGTGATGGACCGGATGGACGTGGCGTTCCGCTGCAAATGCTCGCGGGAGCGGGTGGAGCAAACTTTGATCAGCCTGGGGCGCGAGGAACTCGAATCGATATTGACGGATGAAGGGCAGGCGGAGGTGCACTGTCATTTCTGCAACGAGCGCTATAGATTCAACTCCTCCGAACTGGAAGAGTTGATCGGCAAAATATAGGCGGCCCTCCCATAGAGAGAAGCCATAGTGTACGAGGGGACCAGGATGAGGAATGTAAAGTGGTTGTGGGGAATCATCGGTCTGCTTGCTGCGGCCGTTGCCGTTCTTTCCTTCTTGGCAGTGAAAAATGCCTTCCCCCCTGCGGGAAGCACGCCCCCAAACAATCCGCCGCCTAAGCCCGGGCCGGAACGGATTGTCGCCACTGTAGGGAATCGGCCGATTAGCGAAGCGGAGCTTCAGCAGCATTTGTATTCCAAGTACGGCAAGGAAATGCTGAATTTGATGCTCGACCGCGAAGCGATCCGTATGGAAGGAGACAAACAGGGCATCAAGGTAGACCGCGGCGAGATCGACAAGGAACTGAAGCGCATGCAGCAAGGTTACGAGAGCGAGGCCGATTTTTATAAAGCGATGAGGGATCAGCTTGGGATGACCCAGGATGAGCTGAGGGAAGACGTGTATTACAAGCTTCTTCTGGAAAAGCTGGTCACGAAAGATATCAAAATCCCGGACGAATGGGTCGACGATTATATCCGTCTTCATCCGGAAGAGTTCCAGAAGCCGGCGAAGCTTCGCATTCAGCAAATCGTGGTAAGCAACAAAGATCAAGCCGCCAAAGTCGTGGATGAAGTGAAAAAGGGGGCGGACTTCGCGCAGCTGGCCAAAGACCGGTCGCTGGACGATGCGACGCGGAGCAGCGGAGGGGACTTGGGCTGGATAGAAGAAACCGATCCTTTCGTGGAACCCTCCGTGCTTAAGGCGGCGAAGGCACTGAAAAAAGGCGAGATCAGCGCTCCTTTTGAACTGAACGGCAAATACGTCATCGTCAGGCTGCAGGACCGGAAGGAGCAAAGCAAGGAGCAGGCGGATGCCGTTCGGGAACGGGTCCGCAAAGAACTCGCCTTGCACGAAGCGACCCCGCTGCCGGAGTTTACGAAAAAGCTCAGGGAGCGATGGAATGTGAAGATTGTCGATCCTGAGCTGGCACAGTAAGGCTTTTCTCGAAAAAATGAATTGACAACCTATGACGGCAGTTGTTAATATGAATATAGAATAATACCTAGCATTTTACTCGGAAATATTACAATATCGTTCATAGGAGGAGTATTCATGGCTAAGTTAGTGCAAAGCATCACCCAGTTGATCGGCGACACGCCGCTCGTGCGTTTGAACCGGGTCGTACCGGAAGGCAGCGCGGAAATTTATGTCAAGCTGGAGTATCAAAACCCGGGCGCCAGCGTTAAAGACCGGATCGCCATCAGCATGATCGAAGTCGCCGAGCAGGAAGGCAAGCTGAAGCCGGGCGATACGATTATTGAGCCGACGAGCGGCAACACGGGGATCGGTCTCGCAATGGTGGCGGCCGCGAAAGGCTACAAGGCGATTCTGGTTATGCCGGAAACGATGAGTATGGAACGCCGCAACCTGCTTCGCGCTTACGGTGCCCAACTGGTGCTCACTCCGGGAGCGGAAGGCATGAAAGGCGCCATCAAACGTGCGGAAGAGCTTCAGGCGGAAAATCCGAACTACTTCATGCCGCAGCAGTTCAAAAACCAGGCAAACGTGAAAATCCACCGCGAAACGACCGGACCGGAGATCGTCGAAGCGATCAAGTCGCATGACGGCAAGCTGGACGCGTTTATTGCCGGCATCGGCACGGGCGGTACGATCACAGGCGCCGGCAGCGTTTTGAAAGAAAACTTCCCGAACGTCAAAATATATGCAGTGGAACCTGCCGCTTCCCCGGTATTGTCCGGCGGCAAGCCAGGTCCGCATAAAATCCAAGGTATCGGCGCAGGTTTCGTGCCGGACATCCTGAACACGAACATCTATGACGGCGTTATTCCGGTTGAGAACGATGACGCGTTCGAAACGTCCCGCCGCGTGGCGAAAGAAGAAGGCATTCTCGGCGGCATTTCCTCCGGTGCGGCTATCTTCGCAGCACTAAAGGTTGCCAAGGAGCTTGGCGCCGGCAAGCGCGTCGTAGCGGTAGTGCCAAGCAACGGCGAAAGATACCTCAGCACGCCGCTGTACCAATTCGAAGACTGATCGGTTCGTTGCGAGAAACGTTCAAGTCCCCAGCGAAAGCTGGGGGCTTTTTTTCATTCGGCAGATTGGGTATACTTAGGTTCAATTAACAGGTAACGGACGGAAGGGGGATCGGGCGTGCGGTTAACAACGGCGGACGATTGGCTGAAGTGGGCGGCGGAAGGCTGCTCCGTGCTGCCGCAGGTGGAGCGGTATGATCTGCCGCAAGATCGCCTCCCTACTTGGCGCAAGGCATGGGAGCAAGCGGGAGCCGAAGCTTTTGTGCTGGAAAGCGGGAAGGGAGGGCGGTATACCTTTCTTGCGCTGAAGCCCGAAGAAATCATCCGCGGCAAAGGGGATGCTGCTGTGATTGTACGTGACGGCATCGCCTGCGAAAAGCTGGAGGGTCCGCCGCTGCAGGTGGTCAAGCGGTGGATGGGAGACAGCCGATCGCCGAAGGTGCCGGGCGCTCCGAAATGGATCGGCGGCTGCGCCGGTTTCTGGGGATACGATGTCGCCCGCTCGATCGAACGTCTTCCGGTTTATGCGGCGGACGATCTCGGGCTGCCCGACTATGCTTTTATGAGAGTCCACGAGCTTTGGATTATCGACCATGAGGAGAAGGCGCTTTACTGCGCCGCCCATACGGTGCTGCCGTCGGCTGCGGAGGAACAGAGCATTCGGGAAGCTTACGGACAGGCGGCAGAGCGGATCGAACGGATGAAACGGACGTGGGACCGCATCGCTTCCGTAAAGGAAGATGCCGGGCTGCTGCGGGATATCGAAGAGCGGCGACGGATTGCTTACGAGGATAAGCTGCGAATCGATGTCGAATCAATCCCGGGCATTCACGCCGCATTCCGACGTGAAGATTTTATCCGGGCCGTGGAGCGGATACAGGAATATATCGGGCAAGGAGACGTTTTCCAGGTCAACCTTTCCGTAAGGCAAAGCAAGAGGCTCGCGGAAACGCCGGAGCGCATCTATGAGTGTTTGCGTCTCGTCAATCCTTCGCCATACATGGGGCTGCTGCGTTTCGGCGACTTCCAGCTCGTCTCCGGCTCGCCGGAGCTGCTCGTGCAGCTCGAAGGCGGCATCGTGCGGACCCGCCCGATCGCCGGCACCCGGCCTCGCGGGCATAACGCCGAGGAAGACCGGCGGCTGGCGGACGAACTGATCGGGCATGAAAAGGAACGCGCCGAGCACATCATGCTCGTCGATTTGCTGCGCAACGATATCGGGCGCATTTCCGCATACGGTACCGTGAAAGTGACCGATCTGATGGTGATTGAATATTACTCCCATGTGATGCATATCGTATCCCAGGTGGAAGGTCGGCTTGCCGACGGCAAAGACCTGTATGACGTCATCGCCGCTTGTTTCCCTGGAGGCACCATCACCGGCGCTCCCAAAGTGCGCACGATGGAAATCATCGAGGAGCTCGAGCCGGTGCGGCGCGGGCCGTACACCGGTTCGGTCGGCTGGATTGACTACAACGGCAATATGGAATTTAATATTATTATACGAACGATGGTTGTGAAAGACGGAGTCGGTTATGTGCAGGCCGGTGCGGGAATCGTGATCGATTCGGTGCCGGAGAAGGAATACACCGAGTCGCTGAACAAGGCGAAAGCGCTTTGGAAAGCGATCCAATACAGCGAGCTTTGGAGGAGGGAACCCTATGATATTGGTCATCGACAATTATGATTCGTTTACGTATAACCTTGTACAGTATTTGGGAGAACTGGGGGAAACCGTTGCCGTTCACCGCAACGACCAAATCGATTTGGCGGGTATCGAGGCACTGAAGCCGGATCACATCTTGATCTCGCCGGGACCCTGCACACCTAATGAAGCGGGGATCAGCCTTGCTCTGATCGATCATTTTAAAGGCAAAATCCCGATTCTCGGCGTCTGCCTCGGACACCAGGCAATCGGACAAGCGTTCGGCGGAGACGTCATTCGCGCTCCTAGGCTGATGCACGGCAAGACGTCGGAAATTTACCACGACGGCAAAACGATTTTCAAAGACATCCCTTCCCCTTATACGGCGACCCGTTACCACTCGCTGATCGTGAAGTCGGAGACGCTGCCGGATTGTCTCGAAGTCAGCGCGCGTACGGCGGAAGGCGAGATCATGGGACTGCGGCACAAGGAATATGCGATTGAGGGCGTTCAGTTCCATCCCGAATCGATCATTACCGATTACGGCCACAAGCTGCTTCGCAATTTCTTGAGCGAAACGGTTGTGAGCAAAGCGTGATTTTATATTGGAACGATAAGTTTATCGATGAGAAGAAGGCCGTGGTCTCGGTGTACGATCACGGTTTTCTTTACGGCATAGGGCTGTTCGAGACGTTCCGCACCTACGGCGGTCAGCCTTTTTTGCTGGAACGGCACGCGGAGCGGCTCACCGGCGGCTGCAGGGAGCTTGGCATTGCCTACGAGCCGCAGATCCCGGCCATCAGCGGCATCGTGAGCGAGCTGCTGCGCGCCAATGGACTGGACGACGCCTACTTTCGCTGGACCGTCAGCGCCGGAGAGGGGATTCTCGGCTTGCCGAACGGCGATTACGAGAATCCTACGGTCATCCTGTACGTTAAACCGCTGCCGCCGCGTCCTACGGAGCTGGATCAGGCCGGGAAGCCGTTGCAGAGGCTCGCTCTTCGCAGGAACAGTCCGGAAGGCGCGGTGCGCCTGAAATCTTTTCATTATATGAACAGCATCCTGGGGAAAAGAGAGCTGGGCTGCTATCCATGGGCCTCCAGCCGCGCCGCAGAAGGATTGTTTCTCGATGCGGACGGGCATATCGCCGAAGGGATCGTGAGCAACCTCTTTTTTGCCCGGGACGGCGTCGTTTACACTCCTTCTCTGGAAACGGGCATCCTGCCCGGAATAACGCGCGGGTTCGTGATGGAGCTGGCGAAGCAAGCAGGATATCGCTTGAAAGAAGGGCTTTATACATGGGAAGAACTGACCGAAGCGGATGAAATATGGATGACGAACTCCATCCAGGAGATCGTGCCGGTTACGACCTTATTTGATATAGACGGAAAATCCGTGGCGATCGGCGGCGGACAAGCGGGACCGGTAACCGCCGATCTGCTGCGGATATATCGCGAGCACGCAGCGGGTTGTGAGGGATTTTCGCCGAACAAGGATGAAAGGAGCGTGGACCGATGAACAGCCAAGGGCCTTTGTCCGTCCAACCGATTCTTAATTTCGGAGAAGTCTCATTGCCGATCGGCGAACGGACGCTGATCATGGGCATCCTCAACGTGACTCCCGATTCGTTTTCCGACGGAGGGAAATACAATACCTTGGAAGCGGCCGTAGAGCGGGCTGAGCAGCTGATTCGGGAGGGGGCCGATATCATCGATATCGGCGGAGAATCGACCCGGCCCGGCGCAGAAACGGTCACGCTTGATCAGGAGCTGCAGCGGGTCATTCCCGTGATCGAGGCGCTGAAGAAGCGCGGGCTGCGGGCGCCGATTTCAGTCGATACGTACAAGGCCGAAGTTGCGCGGCAGGCGCTGGAGGCCGGGGCACATATCGTCAACGACATTTGGGGGCTGAAAAAAGATGGCCGCATGGCCCGGGTTGCCGCAGATTTCGGCTGCCCGATCATTTTGATGCATAACCGTGTGGAGGCCGTATATAACGACTTCGTTCCGGATGTAATAACGGATCTGCAGGAAAGCATTCGGCTTGCCCACGAGGCCGGTATCCGGAACGAGCAGATCGTGCTTGATCCGGGCATCGGTTTTGCGAAAAGCTATGAACAAAACTTAAAGCTCATGAACTATCTGGACCGGATCGTCGCGCTCGGTTATCCGGTTCTGCTCGGTACCTCCCGTAAAAGTATGATTTATAAGACGCTGCAGCTTCCGCCGACCGACGTGCTGGAAGGCACAGCAGCGACTGTCGCCTATGGCATCAGCCAAGGCTGTCACATTGTGCGCGTACATGACGTCGCGGCGATCAAACGTGTCGCCGTCATGACGGACGCGATGATTCGTGCCAAATAAAGGAGTTTCCCATATGGATAAAATTATAATGTCCGGCATGCAATTTTACGGCTACCATGGCGTTTATCCCGAAGAGAACCGGCTGGGGCAGCGCTACACGCTCGATGTGGAGATGCATCTGCCCTTGACCAAGCCGGGGAAATCCGACAATGTCGAAGATACGGTCAATTATGCCGAAGCTTACGAAGTGATTCAAAACATCGTCGAGCGGAAGGTTTTCAAGCTCATTGAGGCGCTGGCCGAAGAGGTTGCATCGGTACTGCTCTCCACTTATACTGTTATCAACGAAGTGACCGTACGCGTGCGGAAACCCCATCCACCGGTGCCCATTCATTTTGAAGGAGTTGCCGTAGAAATTACGAGAAAGCGGGTTTAAATCAAGCATGAGTACAAGTTCAGCCGAACCATCCGTTTATGCCTACATCGGCCTCGGCTCCAACATGGGCGACCGCGAGCAGTATTTGCGGCGTTCGCTTGAGCTTTTGGCCGAACGTCCAGGAGTCCGCATTACGCGCCAATCCGGTATTTATGAAACCGAGCCTGTCGGCTTTGTCGATCAAGACCCCTTTCTGAACATGTCGGCCGAAGTAGAGACGACTTTGCCGCCGGAGGGACTGCTTGATGCGATGCTGGATGTCGAGAGGCAGTTGGGCCGCATCCGGGAAATACGCTGGGGTCCACGCACGATCGACTTGGACCTTCTTCTTTACGGTCAAGCCGAGCGAAGCAGCGATTTTCTTCAGCTTCCTCATCCGAGGATGCTGGAGCGGGCGTTTGTGCTCGTTCCGCTGATCGAGATTGCAGCGGCAAGAGATCCGGCTTTAGCCGAATGGTTGCATGAACATCTGGAGAAACTGGACAGAAAGGAAGGCGTTTGCCTATGGAAAAAAGCTCAATAGCCCACCGCATACGCGCGTTTCGCAAATTGAAAGGTTATACGCAAACCGAGCTCGCGGAGCGGCTCGAAGTATCTATCGCGGTGTTGGGATCTATCGAACGGGGCACACGTAAACCTGAACCCAAGATCATTCGTAAAATTTCCGAAGTGTTAGGCATCGACCCGGAAGAGTTATCCTCTGCCGCGCGATGAAAGGAGTGCATCCTAATGTTGAAAATCGGCAACGTTGTTGCTCCCAATAAAGTGGTTTTAGCCCCAATGGCGGGGGTGTGCAATCCGGCGTTCCGCCTTATTGCCAAAGAGTTCGGCTGCGGCCTTGTCTGCGCGGAAATGGTTAGCGACAAGGCGATTTTGCACGGCAACGAGCGGACGATGGAAATGCTGTTCGTCGATGACCGGGAGAAGCCGCTCAGCCTGCAAATTTTCGGTGGGGATACGGAGACGCTCGTAGAGGCCGCCAAATACGTAGACCGGCATACGAATGCGGATATCATCGATATCAACATGGGCTGTCCGGTTCCGAAAATCACCAAATGCGACGCAGGGGCCCGTTGGCTGCTTGATCCGGGCAAGATCGAACAAATGATCACCGAAGTCGTCAAATCCGTCAGCAAGCCGGTTACAGTAAAAATGCGTATCGGCTGGGACGAAGACCACATTTATGCGGTGCAAAATGCCAAAGCCGTTGAGAATGGCGGCGGCGCCGCCGTATCCGTCCATGGCAGAACCCGGGTGCAAATGTATACCGGGACCGCGAATTGGGACATTATTAAAGAAGTTAAGCAGGCCGTCGGCATTCCGGTTATCGGCAACGGCGACATTTTCACTCCGGAAGATGCGCGGCGAATGCTCGATCATACCGGTGTGGACGGCGTGATGATCGGCCGCGGCGCGCTCGGCAACCCGTGGATGCTGTACCGTACCGTTTTGTATCTGACCAAGGGCGAACTTCCGCCGGACCCGACGCCGGAGGAGAAAATCCGCATTGCTATTTTGCACATGGACCGGCTTGTCGCACTGAAAGGCGAGCACGTAGCCGTCAAAGAAATGCGCAAGCATTTGGCATGGTATTTGAAAGGGCTGCCCGGCGCGGCACGCGTGAAGGATGTTATTATGGAGCAGACGAAACGGGATGCGATGGCCGCTATTTTGCACGATTTCGTAGCAAGGTTGTCAGACTCGGACGCCCTGCCGGAAGACGCTCATGAGCAGCCGGTATACCATTAAATATACGGATTTTCCAGTGTATTGCCTTACATTGACAATTGAGGAACCATGCAATATAATCAGTCAATATATATGGCAGGACCTGCACCAGAGTCATCTTGACGGCAAACCGTAATATATTAAGGTATGTGGCGCAAATCATAGATGTTGAAAATCTTCACATGACGGGAGATCGGTAGCAATGGCGAATGATAAAGAAGTCATTCTTACTCAGGACGGGCTGAAGAAGCTGGAAGAAGAGCTTGAACAGCTGAAGTCGGTGAAACGCCGCGAGGTCGCGGAAAGAATTAAAATAGCCATCGGCTATGGCGATATCAGCGAAAACTCGGAATATGAAGATGCGAAGAACGAGCAGGCTTTTGTCGAAGGCCGAATTATTACACTGGAAAAAATGCTCCGCAACGCGCGCATCATCAACAATGATGAAGTCGATGTAAATACGGTCGGAGTCGGTTCCATCGTCACGCTCAAAGATCTGGAGTTCGGCGATATCGTCGAATATTCGATTGTGGGCACAGCGGAATCGGATCCTTTCCAAAATAAGATTTCCAACGAGAGCCCCGTCGGCAAAGCCATCATCGGCAAAAGCAAGGGAGCCATCGTTGATGTCAACGTTCCCGCGGGCGTCATCCAATACGAAATCATCGACATTAAGAAATAATCGCTCTTTGTCATCATTGGAAGCTTCCTCCGGAAGCTTCTTTACCTATTTCAGGGAAGCAGGATAAATAAGGTTAGGAGCTGTAATTATGACGGTTGATCTGGAATTAAACGAGCTGCTGCAAATTCGCAGAGGAAAACTGGACGAGCTGCGCGGAATGGGAATCGATCCGTTCGGTCAGAAGTTCGAAAGAACGCATCACGCCAAGGATATTTTCGCCGCCTATGAGGACAAGTCCAAAGAAGAACTGGACGAGCTGGGAGCAGCGGTCAGCATTGCCGGCCGCATCATGCAAAAACGCGGCATGGGTAAAGCCGGCTTCGCCCATATTCAGGACATTACGGGTAAAATTCAAATTTACGTGCGTGAAGACGCGGTCGGTACGACCAAATACAATGCGTTCGATATTTTGGATATCGGCGATATTGTCGGCGTGAAGGGGACTGTATTTAAAACGAAAACCGGAGAGCTTTCCGTCAAAGCGGCGGAAGTCGAGGTGCTTTCGAAATCTTTGCAGCCTCTGCCGGAAAAATATCACGGGCTGAAGGACGTGGAGCTGCGTTATCGTCAGC
>NZ_JALRMO010000001.1:6462500-6522500 GCF_023276405.1 Paenibacillus hamazuiensis | reverse complement strand
ACACAGGTCTGTGCGAAGCCGCAAGGCGAAGTATACGGGCTGACGCCTGCCCGGTGCTGGAAGGTTAAGGGGAGCGGTAAGGTGCAAACCGAAGCTGTGAACCGAAGCCCCAGTAAACGGCGGCCGTAACTATAACGGTCCTAAGGTAGCGAAATTCCTTGTCAGGTAAATTCTGACCCGCACGAATGGCGTAACGACTTGGGCGCTGTCTCGACGAGAGATCCGGTGAAATTTTAATACCTGTGAAGATGCAGGTTACCCGCGACAAGACGGAAAGACCCCATGGAGCTTTACTGCAGCTTGATATTGGACTTTGGTACGATCTGTACAGGATAGGTGGGAGCCTTTGAAGCATGAGCGCCAGCTTGTGTGGAGGCGACGTTGGGATACCACCCTGATCGTATCGGAGTTCTAACCTGGTACCCTGATCGGGTATGGGGACAGTGTCAGGTGGGCAGTTTGACTGGGGCGGTCGCCTCCTAAAGAGTAACGGAGGCGCCCCAAGGTTCCCTCAGAATGGTTGGAAATCATTCGAAGAGTGCAAAGGCAGAAGGGAGCTTGACTGCGAGACAAACAGGTCGAGCAGGGACGAAAGTCGGGCTTAGTGATCCGGTGGTACCGAATGGAAGGGCCATCGCTCAACGGATAAAAGCTACCCTGGGGATAACAGGCTTATCTCCCCCAAGAGTCCACATCGACGGGGAGGTTTGGCACCTCGATGTCGGCTCATCGCATCCTGGGGCTGAAGTAGGTCCCAAGGGTTGGGCTGTTCGCCCATTAAAGCGGTACGCGAGCTGGGTTCAGAACGTCGTGAGACAGTTCGGTCCCTATCTGTCGCGGGCGTAGGAAATTTGAGAGGAGCTGTCCTTAGTACGAGAGGACCGGGATGGACGTACCGCTGGTGTACCAGTTGTCTCGCCAGAGGCACGGCTGGATAGCCAAGTACGGAAGGGATAAGCGCTGAAAGCATCTAAGCGTGAAGCCCCCCTCAAGATGAGATTTCCCAGTATGTAAGACCCCTTGTAGACGACGAGGTAGATAGGTTCGGGGTGGAAGCGCGGCAACGTGTGGAGCTGACGAATACTAATCGGTCGAGGGCTTAACCATATTACCCAAGAAAGTGAAGAAGACGCTGACGAAGCCGATTCCGATTACTTTCTCGGGGCCCAATAAAGGATAATTCTAACGCAAACACTTGAAGTGATTCGCATCTAGTTTTCAGGGAGCAACATGCTTCCGAAGCGAGTTTTGTTTTAAGACAAAACTCATGTTTGGTGACGATGGCGGAGGGGAACCACGCGTACCCATCCCGAACACGACCGTTAAGCCCTCCAGCGCCGATGGTACTTAGACCGCAGGGTCTTGGGAGAGTAGGACGTCGCCAAGCAAAGGCCGAGTGACAGTGAAAAAGCAAAGACTCTTTCCGAATTTTGGAGAGGGTCTTTTGCTATGTCTTTAAGGAAAATAAGCTAAAGCACCAGTATGAAGCTTGTTCGGCACAATTCGGCGTTAGCCGATCGTGGCGGACAAATGCGGGCCGCAATCACTCCACGTATCATCGTTCCCAAAGTAAAGCGTGTCCGGGCATAAGATTTTTACCCGAAGGTAAAAATCCATGTCTGACAAACACGAACTAGAAGCGAGCATTCCCGCATTGCAGGCGGGTCCAGGGCGCCTGAACGCAATGTTGTCAGGTTAAGTCCCAAACAGCTCGTGCGTCTGTCCCCGGGCCATAAAGGAACTATAGTGCGCTATAATGGCCATTTCGATTGACTCGCCAAGAATAAAGGAACTCAGATGCGTTGTTTCCCCATTTTACCAGCCCTCAAGTGATTTTCCGTATATTTAACGCACCTCAGTTCCTCTATTTTTCAGATGTGCTTATTTTTCCGAGAATAGCGAATGTGAGTTCCTCTATGTTTGTGAACAGTTGCCCGGTCAGTTCGGTTTGTTGTCGGTTCCCGTCGGGTAAATACGCGATTTTGAGGGTGGCGATCGCACAGAATGAAAACCCGGACCCATGCCTAAACTAGGCTTAGGAAACAAAGCGGAAAAGCTGCATCGGCAAAGGTGTTGCAAATTTGAGCCAAATCAGTATAATGAAATTAAGGTCAAAGAAAGTCAAAGTCAATTTACACTGCCGGTACGAAACGCAGTGCCGACATGGAGGTTGAAATTGATGCGCAACGTTTCCGAAATCATTGAACAATACTTGAAGCAAGTTCTGCAGCAAAGCCCGGAAGGGGTCATTGAAATTCAACGAAACGAGCTTGCGGACCGATTTGACTGCGTACCCTCGCAGATTAATTATGTAATCAGCACACGGTTTACGTTGGAGAAAGGTTACATTGTGGAAAGCAAACGCGGGGGCGGAGGTTATATTCGCATACAGAAGGTGGTTTTGCAGTCGCACGGCGAGGTGCTGGATCATATATTCCGCACCATCAGCTCCCGAATCGATCAGGCCGCATCCGAAGGGCTGTTATACCAGCTCCACGACAGCGGATATATCACCGAACGGGAAGCCGGACTCATGCGGGCGGCGATTTCGCGGGAGGTACTGGCGTTCAAGCTGCCGCTGCGCGACGAAATTCGCGCCAACATTTTAAAAGCGATGCTCATTTCCTTGCTTAGCAAATAAGCTATAAGGAGGGACAGAAGATGATCTGTCAAGAATGCGGCAAGAAACCTGCGACGCTGCATTTTACAAAAATCGTGAATGGCGAGAAAACGGAGTTCCATATTTGCGAAACATGTGCCAGGGAAAAAGGCGAAATGATTCCGGGCACGCCGAACAGTTTCTCCATTCACAATTTACTGTCGGGTTTGCTTGATTTTGAACCCTCATCTTCGGCAACGCTCGCGCAGAAACCGCAAATGGCCAGATGCGAGCACTGCGGGTTGACTTACGCCCAATTTAGCAAGCTGGGAAGGTTCGGGTGCAGTTCATGCTACAAACATTTTGCCGATCGGCTCGACCCGTTATTCAAAAGAGTACATGGAAGCACCACACATACGGGGAAGGTGCCGAAACGTTCCGGCGGAATGATTAAATATAAAAGGGAACTGGAAAGCTTGAAAAAAGAACTTCTTCTTCGGATAGAACGGGAGGAGTTTGAACAAGCGGCCAGTCTGCGCGACCAAATCCGAGAGCTGGAGAAAAAAGTAGCCGAAGCGTAGGAGGAGGGTGTCCCAAATGACACAAGCACGTTTTTTTGAAAATGCGTTAAGCGATTGGATGAAAGGCAAGGGCCCCGATTCCGACATCGTGATCAGCAGCCGGATTCGGATTGCCCGCAATATTAATCCTTACCCGTTTCCGATGCTGGCAACGAACCAGCAGTCCAAGGAAGTGCTCGATAAGATTTCCGAGGTTTTGGAAGATGAGGATTTAAAGACGATCAGCCGTTTTACGATGCTTCCGCTTTCCGGTTTAAACGAACTTCAGAAGCAGGTGCTCGTTGAAAAACATCTGATCAGTCCCGCTCTGGCGAACGAATCGCGAAACGGGGCGGTTATTTTAAGCGATAACGAATCGATCAGCATCATGGTCAATGAAGAAGACCATCTACGCATACAGTGTTTGCTGCAAGGGTTCCAAATCAAAGAGGCGTGGGATCTGGCCAACCAGATTGACGACCACTTTGAAACGAAGCTCGATTACGCATTTGACGAAAGCCGCGGGTACCTGACCAGCTGTCCAACCAATGTAGGAACGGGTATTCGCGCATCGGTGATGATCCATTTGCCGGCTCTGGTGCTGACTCAGCAAATCAACCGCATTCTTTCGGCAATCACCCAGGTGGGGCTGGCGGTGAGAGGGCTTTATGGGGAAGGCAGCGAGGCGATCGGCAATTTGTTTCAAATATCGAATCAAATCACGTTGGGGCAGTCGGAAGAGGAGATCATCAACAACCTCTATGGCGTAGTTCGCCAAATTATTGAACATGAACGCGCCGCGCGGCAGAAGCTGATGTATGAGACAAAGGCGAAAATCGTCGACCGCGTCAGCCGGTCGTACGGAATTTTATCCTATGCCGCGATTATCGATTCCAAGGAAGCTTCCCAACGTCTTTCCGACGTACGGCTGGGCATCGATCTGGGAATCATACAAAACGTGTCTCCCACGGTGCTGAACGAGCTGCTCGTGATGACTCAGCCCGGTTTTTTACAGCAATATGCAGGAGAAAAGCTGTCGCCTGAAGAAAGAGATGTAAGGAGAGCCGAACTGATACGCGAAAAGTTTCGAAAAGTATCGGCAGGCGGCGTTGCATGATTAGCTTTAACACACGATACAATGAAACACGGCTGTGACATACTATATTTTGGAGGTGCAGGATATGATGTTTGGAAGATTTACGGAACGCGCGCAAAAGGTGCTGTCTTTGGCTCAGGAAGAAGCCGTACGTCTGGGTCATAACAATATCGGGACAGAACACATTTTACTCGGCCTTATTCGCGAAGGGGAAGGCATTGCCGCCAAGGCGCTCGTCGCCCTCGGATTGGGCCTTGAGAAAATCCAGGACGAAGTCGAATCCCTGATCGGCCGCGGCCAAGAGCAGCCGACCAATATTGCCTACACCCCGAGAGCGAAAAAGGTCATCGAGCTGTCGATGGACGAAGCCCGCAAGCTGGGCCATACGTACGTTGGCACTGAGCATATTCTTTTGGGATTGATTCGGGAAGGTGAAGGCGTAGCAGCACGGGTGCTGAACAATCTGGGCATCAGCCTGAACAAAGCCCGTCAGCAAGTGCTGCAGCTGCTTGGAAGCAGCGAGGTCGTTTCGACCAATCACGGTGCGAATCCGAACGTAAGCACGCCGACGCTGGACGGCTTGGCCCGCGACCTGACCGCATTTGCGAAGGAAGGCAATCTCGACCCGGTCATCGGCCGCAGCAAAGAGATCGAACGTGTCATTCAGGTGTTGAGCCGCCGCACGAAAAACAATCCGGTTCTCATCGGGGAGCCTGGTGTCGGTAAAACGGCGATCGCCGAAGGGCTCGCGCAAAAAATCGTTAACAACGAGATCCCGGAAACGCTTCGTGATAAACGCGTCATGACGCTGGACATGGGCTCCGTCGTGGCGGGTACGAAATACCGCGGCGAATTCGAGGACCGCTTGAAAAAAATTATGGATGAGATCCGTCAGGCGGGCAACATTATCCTGTTCATCGACGAGCTGCATACGCTGATCGGTGCAGGCGGCGCAGAAGGTGCGATCGACGCTTCGAACATTTTGAAGCCGGCGCTCGCCCGCGGCGAGCTGCAGTGCATCGGCGCTACGACGCTCGACGAATACCGCAAATATATCGAGAAGGATGCCGCGCTGGAGCGCCGTTTCCAACCGATCACGGTCGACCAGCCGTCTCCGGAAGAGGCGATTCAAATTTTGAACGGCCTGCGCGACCGTTACGAAGCGCATCACCGCGTCAAAATTACCGACGAAGCCATTGAGCAAGCGGTAAGATTGTCGGACCGTTATATTACGGATCGCTTCCTGCCGGACAAGGCGATCGACCTGATCGACGAAGCCAGTTCCAAAGTGAGACTTCGCTCGTACACGGTACCGCCCGATCTGAAAAAACTCGAGAACAAACTTGAAGATATCCGCAAGGAAAAAGATGCCGCTGTGCAAAGCCAGGAATTCGAGAAAGCCGCCGCACTGCGCGACACGGAGCAAAAGCTGCGTGAGGAGCTGGATTCCACCCGCAACGAGTGGAAGGAGAAGCAGGGTCGCACCGATTCCGAGGTCACACCGGACGATATCGCGCAAGTCGTGACAAGCTGGACCGGCATTCCGGTTGTCAAGCTGGTGGAGGAAGAAACCGAACGGCTGCTTAAGATGGAATCGATCCTGCACGATCGCGTCATCGGCCAGGACGAAGCGGTTAAAGCGGTCAGCCGCGCGATCCGCCGCGCGAGAGCCGGTCTGAAAGATCCGAAACGTCCGATGGGTTCGTTTATTTTCCTTGGACCGACCGGCGTAGGTAAAACCGAGCTGGCCCGCGCACTCGCGGAATCGCTGTTCGGCGACGAAAATGCGGTCATCCGCATCGATATGTCCGAATACATGGAGAAACATTCGACCTCGCGTCTGGTCGGAGCGCCTCCGGGATACGTCGGCTACGAGGAAGGCGGCCAATTGACCGAGAAAGTACGCCGCAAGCCGTACTCCGTCGTACTGCTGGACGAAATCGAGAAGGCCCACCCGGAAGTATTCAACATTTTGCTGCAGGTGCTTGAGGACGGCCGCTTGACCGATTCCAAGGGCCGGACGGTCGACTTCCGCAACACGCTCATCATCATGACGTCGAACGTCGGCGCCGAGATGATCAAGAAAAATTCGACACTCGGGTTTACCGCGGCTCAAGACGCCGGCAAAGATTACAACAACATGAAAGACAAAGTGATGGGCGAGCTGAAGAAAAACTTCCGTCCGGAGTTCCTGAACCGGATCGACGAGATCATCGTGTTCCACTCGCTGGATCAGGAGCATATCTCCCGCATGGTCACTTTGAGAGCGGACGAATTGCGCAAGCGGCTCAAAGATCATGAGATTGATTTCGTGCTGACCGATAAGGCGAAGGAGTTCCTGGCCAAAGAAGGCTACGATCCGACGTTCGGCGCACGTCCGCTGCGCAGAGCGATCCAGAAGCATATCGAGGACCGTTTGTCCGAAGAGCTGCTCAAAGGCAACATCGCCAAGGGCGACAAGCTGACGATCGACGAGGAAAACGGCGAGCTTACCGTCAAACGCAGCGAAGCCGCTGCCCAGGCGTAAATATATTTTTTAAAAAAAGCATTCTGTGTATTTATTCACAGAGTGCTTTTTTTTGGCTTTTCTTTCAATTAACGAAATGGTAAACTTTGAAAAGACTCTTTAAATGGACGGAGAAATGGGAAAGTATGGCAAAAGCGAAAACGAAGTTTCATTGTCAGGAATGCGGTTACGAATCGCCGAAATGGCTTGGCAAATGCCCGGGGTGTCAGTCGTGGAACAGCTTTGTGGAAGAAGTCGAGACGGTGGTCAAAACGCAAGGCTTAAATTCTTCCCTGCTGCGTACGAAAGAAAAGGCGGTTCCGCTCATACATATAGAAAGTGGCGAAGAACA
Source organism: Paenibacillus hamazuiensis (assembly GCF_023276405.1). Lineage (NCBI taxonomy): Bacteria > Bacillati > Bacillota > Bacilli > Caryophanales > Paenibacillaceae > Paenibacillus > Paenibacillus hamazuiensis. The sequence goes on along the minus strand of NZ_JALRMO010000001.1, from coordinate 6,515,387 downwards.
GCGGATTACGACTCAGCATCAGGAGCTTAACCGCGTCCTCGGAGGAGGGCTCGTACCCGGCTCGCTCATCCTGGTCGGGGGAGATCCCGGCATCGGCAAGTCGACGCTGCTGCTGCAAACGTCATTTGCGCTGGCGACCGCCGGTCTTAAGGTGCTGTACATATCCGGCGAGGAATCGGTACGGCAAACGAAGCTTCGGGCGGACCGGCTCGGCGTTGTTTCCCCACTTCTCTATGTTCTGTGCGAAACGAACCTTGAGCAAATCGAAGAGGCCATCGAAGAAGTCAAACCGGACTTCATGGTCATCGATTCGATTCAAACGGTTTACCATCCGGCGGTCACTTCGGCCCCGGGAAGCGTTTCGCAGGTGCGCGAATGCACCGGGCATTTTATGCGGATTGCCAAAATCAAAGGGATCGCCACCGTACTCGTCGGCCACGTCACCAAAGAAGGGGCGATCGCCGGTCCGCGGCTGCTCGAGCATATGGTCGATTGCGTGCTTTATTTCGAGGGCGAACGGCATCATTCCTACCGGCTGCTGAGAGCTGTGAAAAACCGCTTCGGTTCGACGAATGAAATCGGCATTTTTGAAATGCAGGAGCAAGGTCTTGTGGAAGTATCGAATCCTTCCGAATTATTTCTATCCGAGCGTCCGCTCGGAGTGTCAGGTTCCACAGTGGTCGCAAGCATGGAAGGAACCCGCCCTGTGCTCGTTGAGCTGCAGGCGCTCGTATCGCAAACGAACTTTCCCACACCGCGCCGGATGGCGACGGGTGTGGACTATAACCGCTTGTCCTTGATCGTAGCCGTCTTGGAGAAGCGGATGGGGATGTTTTTGCAAAACCAGGATGCTTATTTGAATGTCGCCGGGGGCGTCAAGCTCGACGAACCGGCCGTCGATCTGGGCATCGCCGTCAGCATAGCCTCCAGCTTCAAGGAAATTCCGACACAACCTTATGATGTGGTATTCGGGGAAGTCGGGCTTACCGGCGAAGTGAGAGGCGTATCCCGGGTGGACCAACGCGTAAGGGAAGCGCACAAGCTGGGATTCAGGCGCGTCATTTTGCCGGAAAAAAGCTTGAAGGGCTGGACTCCGCCTGCGGGAATTGAAATCATCGGTGTGAACACGGTAGCCGAAGCGCTTTCCGTCGCATTAGCCTGAGAAAGGGGATACCTATGAGCCGTGAAGAAAGCAAAAAAGACGTAATGAGTCAGCTGCTGCAGCTGGTTGCACCCGGTACCCCCTTTAGGGAAGGGCTGGAAAATGTGCTCAGAGCCAAGACCGGCGGCTTGATCGTTGTGGGCTACAGCCCGGAAGTGATGGAGATCGTCGACGGCGGCTTTTCCATTAACTGCGACTTTTCGCCGAATTATTTATACGAACTGGCCAAAATGGACGGGGCCATTATTTTAAGCGAAGATGTGAAGCGGATTTTGTATGCGAACACGCAGCTCATTCCCGATCCTTCCATCTCTTCTTCGGAGACGGGAATCCGGCATCGTACGGCGGAGCGGGTGGCCAAGCAGACGGGAAAGCTGGTCGTTTCCATATCGCAGCGGCGCAACGTCATTACGCTGTACCAGGGGAACCTGCGGTACGCCTTGAAGGATATCGGCGTCATTTTGACCAAGGCCAATCAGGCCATCCAGACGCTGGAAAAGTATAAATCGGTGCTGGACCAGGCTTTAACCAACCTCGGAGCATCGGAATTCGAGGAGCTCGTCACGCTGCACGAGGTCGTCAGCGTCGTCCAGCGGGTGGAGATGGTGCTGCGCGTCAAGGCGGAAATCAAGCGGTACATTAACGAGCTCGGCTCGGAGGGCAGGCTTATCAGCATGCAGCTCGAGGAGCTTGTCGGCAATACCGAACACGAAGCGTATTTGCTGATCAAAGACTATGCGCGGGACGGCAGCGACGAGAAGGTGAAGGATATCCTGAACGGGCTGAAAAAACTAGCCTCCGAAGAGCTGCTCGATCCGAGCCACATCGTCCGTCTGATGGGGTACCATCATTCGAACAACATCGGAGAAGAAACCGTTTCACCCCGCGGATACCGGGTGCTGCACAAAATTCCGCGACTGCCGTCCCTTATCATACACAATCTGGTCGAACGTTTCGAGGAGCTGCCGCAGCTCATGATGGCTACCATCGAGGAGCTGGATGAGGTCGACGGCATCGGCGAAGTCCGCGCCAGAACGATTAAAGAAGGGCTGAAACGAATCCAGGATCAAGTATTTATTGACAGACATATTTAGCTTGCATACTAAGAGAGGATAGTCTAATATAATGATGAGTATTAGGGCAAAGTAAACCCAGAGGTGGAATAACTACATGCTGACAAAATCTCTTCCCAACGTGTTTACGGTAGGGAACTTATTTTTGGGAATCATCTCCATCATTCTCGTTTTTAACGGGAATCCGGAACTTGCGGCGATTATGGTCATCGTGGCCATGCTGCTGGACGGCTTGGACGGACGTGTCGCCCGCGCGCTGAATGCGCAGAGCGAGTTCGGCAAAGAGCTCGATTCGTTATCGGACGTCATTTCATTCGGCGTAGCGCCGGCCTTTATCATGTACGTCACGGCTTTTACAAGCCTCAACGCGGCTGCAGCCTGGATTGTCACAGCGGTATTCCCGATCTGTGGGGCGCTTCGCCTGGCACGGTTTAACGTTATTGCCGGAACTCCCGGTTATTTTATCGGACTTCCGATTCCGGCGGCAGGCGGCGTTTTGTGTACGCTTGCTTTATTTCATGAGCAGCTCGGCACGACGGTGCTTTTGATCAGCACGCTCGCCTTGTCTTACCTGATGGTAAGCACGGTCAAATACCCGAATTTCAAAAAAGTCGGCATTCCGAAAGCAGCCATCTGGATTACGCCAATCGTGGTCGTCATTGCCGTGGCGCTGGCCATCTTGTTCCCGGGCATGCTTTCCAAAATGATTTTTGTGCCGCTTGTCATTTATGCGCTTTATGGTTTAAAAAAAAACGTTGATCGGTTTTTCTTCAGAAAACGGAAAAACAAGTCCGCGGATGAGGTAAAATCGGAAAGTTTCTGATAAAACCGCAAAGCGAAAATAAAAAGCATTTATTTTCTTGAACAAAGAAAATAAATGCTTTTTTTGTTTGTTTAGCGATTCCAGTTTTTGTTCATAATTGTAACGAGATGAATTCAACAACAACGAAAAGGTCTGGAGGTGAACCCATGTTGAAGAAATGGATACAGATGATTTTTGCCATTATGGGGGGCGTGCTTGGGTTTGAGTGGAGTAATTCGTGGAGCGAACCGGTATTCAGTATGATGGGTTCCTCGAAAAATGTGGAGCAAATGCCGGTGGAAGGTTTTCCATTCTGGGCGCTGCTGATCGGCGGGGGAATCGGGTTTATCGTCAGCGCTTGGGCCGTTCACGCCGGGTACAAGCTGATTCAACGGGGAGAGCAGCAGATCGCCAAAGTGCCGATTTCCGATTTGCTGGCAGGAACCGCCGGCATGGTCATCGGGATGCTCGCCGCCGTCATGCTGCTGGCATCCATCGATATTACGGGATGGTCCGGCGTGATCCTGCATATTGTAGTGACCGGTGCACTCAGTGTGGCGGGCTTCCGTTTCGGTTATTCCAAGCGAGATGAACTTATTGCGATCCTTTCCAAAAATCGCGTATCCAAAGAGCGCAACAAAGAAGCGAAAGGATACGAAGAACACAAAATTTTGGATACGAGCGTAATTATCGACGGACGCATCGCGGACATTTGCAAAACCGGATTTATTGAGGGGACGCTGGTCATTCCCGAATTTGTGCTCGAAGAGCTGCAGCATATCGCCGATTCGTCTGATCTGCTCAAGCGAAACCGGGGCCGCCGGGGGCTTGACATTTTAAACAAAATCCAAAAGGAACTCGACGTCAAGGTGCTCATCTACGAAGGGGATTTCGACGAAATTTCCGAGGTGGACAGCAAGCTGGTCAAGCTGGCGAAAGTGCTGCAGGGCAAGGTGATCACCAACGACTTTAACCTGAACAAGGTGTGCGAGCTGCAGGGCGTATCCGTGCTGAACATCAACGATTTGGCCAACGCGGTGAAGCCGGTCGTACTGCCGGGCGAGGAGATTCTCGTACAGGTGATCAAAGACGGCAAGGAGCACGGCCAAGGCGTCGCTTACCTGGACGACGGGACGATGATCGTCGTGGAAGGCGGCCGGGAATTTATCGGCACGACGCTCGATGTGCTCGTGACCAGCGTGCTGCAGACTTCTGCGGGCCGGATGATTTTCGCCAAGCCGAAACTATTGGAAAAAGCGCTCTAAAATCGGTATGATAAGAGGATGAGCGTTTCATCCATAGATCAGGTACAAGAAGGGGAACCGATGGGGAAGCTGGGCGTAGTCATTGTGGCGGCGGGAAAAGGCTCCCGCATGAAGGCCGCGGAAAGCAAGCAGTATTTGGAGCTGGCGGGGAAGCCGATTTTGGTACATACGCTGGAGCTGTTTGAGCGGCTGGATGCGGTCGATACGATCGTGCTCGTGACCGGAGCGGGCGATATCGAAAGATGCTCGGGATATGCGGCGCAGTACGGCATCGGCAAGCTGGCGCAAATCGTAACCGGAGGAGCCGAAAGGCAGCATTCCGTTTATGCCGGAATTAAGGCGCTGCCGGAGCAGGTCGAATGGGTGCTCGTCCACGACGGAGTGCGCCCGTTCGCAGCGAAGGAGCATATTTTGCGCTGCGTGGAGACGGTCAAAGCGTGCGGGGCGGCCGTGCTGGCCGTACCGGTGAAGGATACGATCAAAATCGTGGACGGTGCGGGCATCATCCGTTCGACGCCGGACCGGCGAAGCTTGTGGGCGATGCAAACCCCGCAAGCTTTTCGTCGTTCTTTGCTGGAGCAGGCGTACGAGCAGGCGGAGCGGGACGGTTTCGTCGGTACCGACGACGCTTCGCTGGTGGAGCGGATCGGTGCGCCGGTTCAGGTCGTTGAAGCCGACTATTATAACATCAAGATCACGACGCCGGAGGATTTGCCTTGGGCCGAATGGATCGCGCAAAATGTCAGGGGAGAGGATGCAAGGTGATACGGGTAGGACAAGGCTTTGACGTGCATCAACTGGTGGAAGGACGCAAATGCATTATCGGCGGTGTTGAAATACCGCATGAAAAAGGATTGCTCGGCCACTCCGACGCCGACGTGCTGCTGCACGCAATCAGCGACGCGATTTTGGGGGCGCTCGCGCTCGGCGATATCGGCAAGCATTTTCCGGACACCGACGCGGAATATAAGGATGCGGACAGCTACAAGCTGCTGCTGCATGTATGGAAGCTGGCCAAGGAAGCGGGCTACCGTCTCGGCAACCTGGACGCGACGATCATCGCCCAGAAGCCGAAGATGGCGCCTCATATTCCCGCCATGGTTAAGCGAATCGCCGAGGGGCTGGAGGCGGAGACAAGCCAGGTGAACGTCAAAGCGACGACCACCGAGCAGCTCGGCTTTACGGGACGAGGCGAAGGCATCGCCGCACAGGCGGTTGTTTGCCTGCTGAAAGATGTGCTATCATAACAAGTAATATTTTTGGGGACGCCAGTTTCGGAAGGAGTTATCATCATGAGCCAAGAAGTCCGCGTTCGTTACGCGCCGAGCCCGACGGGCCATCTGCATATCGGCAACGCGAGAACCGCACTTTTCAACTATTTATTTGCACGTCATCATAACGGAAAATTCATCATCCGCATCGAGGATACCGACGTCAAAAGAAACGTCGCCGGCGGCGAGGAAAACCAGCTGACTTACCTGAAATGGCTCGGCATCGATTGGGACGAGAGTATCGATGTAGGCGGCCCTTACGGCCCCTACCGGCAAACGGAGCGGCTGGATATCTACCGCCGTTACACGGATGAGCTGCTGCAAAAAGGGCTCGCCTACCGCTGCTACTGCACCGAAGAGGAGCTGGAGCGGGAGCGGGAGGAGCAGAGCGCCCGCGGCGAAATGCCGCGTTATTCCGGAAGATGCCGCAATCTGACGGCGGAAGAGGCAAGCCGGTTTGAGGCGGAAGGGCGTCAGGCGTCGATCCGCTTCAAGGTACCTGCCGGCAAGACGTATACGTTCGACGATATGGTTAAAGGCGACATCTCGTTCGAATCCGACGGGATCGGCGACTTTGTCATCGTGAAAAAAGACGGCATTCCGACTTACAACTATGCCGTTGTCGTTGACGACCATACGATGGCGATCAGCCACGTGCTGCGCGGTGAAGACCATGTATCGAACACACCGCGCCAGCTGATGATTTACGAGGCTCTCGGCTGGCAGCCGCCAAAGTTCGGCCATATGACGCTGATCGTCAACGAGCAGCGCAAAAAGCTGAGCAAGCGGGATGAGTCGATCATCCAGTTTATCGAGCAGTACGACCATCTCGGCTATTTGCCGGAGGCGCTTTTCAATTTCATCGCCCTGCTCGGCTGGTCGCCGGAAGGGGAAAACGAACTGTTTTTGCGAGACGAGCTTATTAACATCTTTGACGAAAACCGGCTGTCCCGCAGCCCGGCGGTTTTCGACACGGAGAAGCTGAAATGGGTCAACAACCATTACATCAAGATGGCCGACATCGACCGCTTGACGGCGCTGGCGCTGCCTCATCTGCAGCAAGCCGGCCTCATCCCTCAGCAGCTGAGTCCCGAGCAGGCGGATTGGGTGAAGAAGCTGGTGGCTCTCTATCAGGAGCAGATGAACGCAGCGTCCGACATCGTTGCCCTCTCGGAAATGTTCTTCAAAGAGGACGCTGTAATCGAGGAAGAGGAAGCGAAAGCGATGATGGCGGAGGAATATGTGCCTGTCGTGCTCGGCAGCTTCCTAGGCAAAGTGGAGCAATCCGCCGACTGGTCGCCGGAAGCGATTCAGGCGCTGCTTAAGGAAGTGCAGAAAGAGACCGGGTACAAAGGCAAACAGCTCTTTATGACGACACGCATCGCGCTTACGGGACAAATGCACGGCCGCGATTTGAATCAGACGATCTATTTGCTTGGCAAAGACAAGGTCATTGCCCGGCTGAAGAAGTTATTGTAAACCGGGGCCGTTTCCGATATACTTGTGTTTAAATCAAGTATGGTGAAAAGAACCCCGATTTCCCATAACCAACGGCGTTGATCAGGAGAAGTACGCTAAAGAGGTATCCCCAGAGAGGACGACCGGACCGGTGGCTGTGAGCAGTCCATCAGGTCCAGGCTGAAAGTTGTCCGTTCCCGTCTTTACCGGAAATGCGCCTGTGAGCCGCAATGCCGATCTGCTTCCGGAAGCAGGGTAGGCTTTGCCGGATCGTTCACGATAAGAACGAAGAGCTGGAGCTTGCGCCCGCCCGCGGTCTGTCCGACCGCCGTGCAGAGACGAGCTTTCAAGCAGAGTGGAACCGCGTCTAACCACGCCTCTGCAGCCATTATGGCTGCGGGGGCTTTTTTGTTTCTTTTTGAGAAACCAGCCAAGAAAATTTTGCGCATAAACGGGGGTTCCCCGTAAGAGGGAGTAGGTGATTGGCATGTTCAGCAGAATGAAGGAAGACATCGCAACGGTATTCGAAAACGATCCGGCGGCCCGGAGCTGGTTCGAGGTGGTGCTGACCTATTCCGGACTGCATGCGCTGTGGGCGCATCGGGTCGCCCATTGGTTTTATAAAAAGAAATGGTTCACGGTGGCGCGGATCATTTCCCAAGTCAGCCGCTTCATGACGGGGATCGAAATTCACCCGGGCGCGGTGATCGGCCGGCGTTTTTTCATCGACCATGGAATGGGGGTCGTCATCGGGGAAACATGCGAGATCGGCGATGATGTGCTGCTGTATCACGGGGTCACCTTGGGCGGTACAGGGAAGGAAAAAGGGAAGCGCCATCCGACCATCGGCAATAACGTCGTTATTTCCGCCGGTGCGAAGGTGACCGGCTCCTTTAAGGTCGGCGACAATTCGCGGATCGGCACGAATGCGGTCGTGCTGCAGGAAGTGCCGCCAAACAGCACGGTGGTGGGCATTCCCGGCCGCGTCGTAAAGCGGGACGGCGTACGCGTCGACAGGCTGGCGCACGACAATTTGCCCGATCCGGTCATCGATATGTTCCGCAATCTGCAGCAGCAGATCGATGATTTGAAGCGGCAGCTCGAAATGGAAAAAATGAAGCATACGAACGGAGGAGCTTTAAAGCATGACGCTCAAAGTGTATAACACGCTTACGCGGACCAAGGAACCGTTTCAGCCCATCGAACCGGGCAAAGTAAAAATGTACGTATGCGGTCCGACGGTCTACGACTACATTCATATCGGCAACGCACGGCCGCTTATTTTCTTCGATGTGGTGCGTCGTTTTTTGCGGGCAAGCGGGTACGATGTCACCTATGTCGTGAATTTTACCGATGTCGACGACAAACTGATCCGCAAGGCGAACGAAACGGGGTCCACCGTTCCGGAGGTCGCCGATCGTTTTATCCGTCAATATTATGAGGATACGAAGGGACTCGGCGTTGAGCAGGCGGACGTGCATCCGCGCGTGACCGAGAATATGAACGAAATCATCGCCTTCATTGAAGAGCTCGTGGCCCAAGGCTTTGCTTATGAAAGCGGCGGCGACGTGTATTTCCGCACGGCGCGTTTCCCCGAATACGGCAAGCTGTCCCATCAAAACCTCGAGGAGCTGCAGTACGGCATCCGCATCGAGGTGGACGAGCGGAAGGAAAATCCGCAGGATTTCGTGCTGTGGAAAGCGGCGAAGCCAGGCGAGATTTACTGGTCCAGCCCTTGGGGCGACGGCCGCCCGGGCTGGCATATCGAATGCTCGGCGATGGTGCGCAAATATTTGGGAATGACCATCGACATTCACGGCGGCGGCCAAGATCTCACTTTCCCGCATCACGAGTGCGAGATCGCGCAGAGCGAATCGATAACCGGCCACCCGCTCGCCAATTATTGGCTGCACAACGGCTATATCAACATCAACAATGAAAAAATGTCCAAGTCGCTCGGCAATGGCGTTATCGTGCACGATATTTTGAAAACCGTAAGCCCGCTGGCGCTGCGCTATCTTATGCTGTCGGTGCATTACCGCAATCCGCTGAACTACAGCGAAGATACGCTGGAGCAGGCCAATAACGGACTGGCACGCATCGAAAATTGCCTTGTCAACCTGCGGCACCGCCTGAAAACGGCGGCAGACGGGCCGGTCGATCCGAACGTCCGGCAGGCGGTTGACCGCGTCCGCGAGATGTTTACGGAAAAAATGAACGACGATTTCAATACGCCTGATGCGATTACCGCATTTTTCGAGCTGGTGAACGAAGCCAACCCGTATGTAAGCAAGGATCAAGTGACCCAATCGTCCATCGAATGCTTCCTCGAGCAGTTTAAAGCGATGGATTCAATATTGGGCATACTAGCACCAGAACAGAATGAGCTTTTGGACGAGGAAATCGATCGGCTGATTCAGGAGCGGACCGAAGCGCGGCAGCAAAAAAATTGGGCGCGGGCGGACGAAATCCGGAATTTGCTGACCGAAAAGGGCATCATTTTGGAAGATACGGCGCAAGGCATCCGCCCGCGACGGAAGTGAAATGTTCGATGATCGAAGATAACAGCTTATTCGCGTTTCCCCCGGCTCAGGAGCCGCATTTGCTGAACCCGCTCGTGTTGGCGTATGTAGGCGATGCCGTGTACGAAATGTTCATCCGCCAATACGTGGTATCCCAGCGAAACCAGCGACCGAATCACTTGCATAAAATGTCGACACGATACGTGTCGGCGAAAGCGCAGGCGAAAGCGCTCGAGAAGTGGCTCCCGCATCTGAGCGAAGAGGAGGTTGCCGTCGTCAAGCGGGGCCGCAACGCCAAGTCCGGCACTTCGGCGAAAAACGCCGATATTTTGGAGTACCGGCACAGTACGGCGTTCGAATGCCTGATCGGCTATTTGTATTACACGAAGCGTTACGAACGATTGAACGAGCTGCTTCAAATGACGCTCGGCACAGGGGAGCCGGAGCCGCCGGCATCCGTATATGCGCCGCAGAGAGATGGCAGCAGCCGAATACAAACTTAAACGCAGCATTTTTGGGCCAAGCAAATACTGGGAGGTTTAAGCTTTGGAAGAATATATAGCCGGTAAGCACTCCGTGCTCGAAGCGCTGCGTTCGGGCCGGACGATCAATAAAATATGGATTGCCGATAATGCGCAAAAGCAGCTGACGCAGCCGATCACCCAGGAAGCGAAGCAGCATGGGGTCGTCGTGCAATTCGTGGACAAGCGCAAGCTGGATCAAATGGCCGAGGGGGTCCAGCATCAAGGCGTCGTAGCGCAGGTGGCGCCTTACGACTATGTGGAGGTCGAAGACATTTTGGCCCGCGCCCGCGACAAACAGCAGGAGCCGTTCATCCTCATCCTCGACGAAATCGAGGACCCGCACAATTTGGGGTCCATCCTGCGGACCGCGGACTGTACCGGCGTTCACGGCGTCATTATCCCGAAACGGCGCTCGGTGGGCATCACGGCGACCGTATCGAAGACGTCTGCAGGCGCTGTCGAATATGTCCCCGTCGCTCGCGTTACGAACATAGCGCAGACGATCGAAAGCTTGAAGGAGCAAGGGGTTTGGGTAGGCGGAACGGATGTGGAAGCGAAGCAGGACGTATACAAGACGAACCTGAACATTCCGATCGCGCTCGTCATCGGCAACGAAAATAAAGGCATGGGCCGGCTTATCAAGGAAAAATGCGACTTTCTGATCAAGCTGCCGATGTTCGGGCACATCAACTCGCTTAATGCATCGGTGGCGGCGTCCGTCCTGATGTACGAAGTCGTTCGTCAGCGTTCCGCGGCGGCACCCGCCGTCAAATAACCGAGATGGAAGAGCATTTGATTGTTGACGGCTACAACATCATCGGGGCGTGGCCGGAGCTCAGCAAGCTGAAGGAGATTAACCTGGAGGAAGCCCGGGACCGGCTCATCGATATTTTGGCCGAATACCAGTCTTTCTCCGGGATGAAAGTATGGCTTGTCTTCGATGCGTATTACGTTCCCGGCCTTGGCGGCAAATACGTGCAGAGCAAGCTGAAAATTTACTATACGAAAGAAAAGGAAACGGCGGACGAGCTGATCGAACGGCTCGTCAACGAGCTGACCGGCCGCCGCCGCAATATATACGTCGCGACTTCGGACATGACCGAACAGCACGTGATCTTCGGCAAAGGGGCGCTTCGCGTTCCCGCCGGGGAGCTGCTCACCAAGGTCACTCTCGCGCGAAGAGAGATCAAGACCCGCATCCGCGAGGAAACGAGCCGTCGAACGAATCCGTTCGACGATAAGCTGTCGGCGGAGATGAGAGAGCTTTTTGAGAAGTGGAGAAGGGGAAAATAGCGCGTTTTGCCCATAATCTATCAACATGATCCGGTTGACGATAATAGATTACATAATGTATACTAATCTCATCTTCATGACAGATGATCAGCCTTTAGTAGTCTTGCAGGCCGGAGGGATTATGGGTGAGTGTCGACCTCAAAGAGTTGAGAATGTACGAATATGACCTCAAGGCTGACGAAGACATTGTCGAGGCGGTCCGTGAAGGCGATAGCGAAGCGCTCGAGTACTTGATCAACAAGTACAAGAACTTTGTGCGCGCAAAAGCGCGGTCCTACTTTTTAATCGGTGCGGATCGGGAAGATATCGTGCAAGAAGGAATGATAGGATTATACAAATCGATCCGCGATTTTCGCGGGGATAAGCTCGCTTCCTTCAAGGCGTTCGCGGAGCTTTGCATCACAAGGCAAATCATTACCGCCATCAAAACCGCCACGAGGCAGAAGCACATTCCTCTGAATTCCTATGTTTCTCTCGATAAGCCCATTTATGACGAAGATTCCGACCGTACTTTGCTTGATGTCATATGCGGCTCCCGGGTAAGCGATCCGGAAGAGCTCATCATCAATCAGGAGGAGTTCAGCGGTCTTGAGGATAAAATGGCGGAAATATTAAGCGATCTGGAGCGTCGGGTGCTGATGCTTTATTTGGATGGCCGTTCTTATCAGGAAATCGCCGTTGATCTGGACCGCCATGTCAAATCGATCGACAACGCCTTGCAGCGAGTCAAACGCAAACTCGAACGATATTTGGAAGTGCGAGATATATAACTGTGTGAAAAAGGGCTTCGGGCAATCGGAAGCTTTTTTTGTTGCGCGCAAAGTTTAATAGGTGCGATTCAGGTGAATACTGTTACATAAATCCAGGCGGGATGGCCGCTGCGTTAACGATATTTCCTTGACATGACTTTTTGCTTATGCTAAAGTTATTCGGGTAGCCCTATTTTTGAGGCGTTTTTTTGCGTGATTAAAAAAGGGGTAAATTTTGGGGTATGTCCGTAGGAGGTGTACATCATGCGGGTTATCATCACTTTAGCGTGCACGAACTGCAAGCAAAGAAACTATACGTCCAATAAAAACAAGCGCAACCATCCAGACCGCATGGAGTTGAAAAAATATTGCAGATTTTGCAATACTCATACTGCTCATCGCGAGACGCGGTAGGTTTTTGGGGGTGTAGTAGTGTCCTTTTTAGCTAAATTGAAGGGGAGCTTTTCTTTTTTCACCGACAGCTTTGCCGAGCTGAAAAAAGTAAAGTGGCCAAGCCGCAAGGAACTCGTCAGCTATACGCTGGTCGTCCTTGGGACCGTCATCTTCGTCACCATTTATTTCTACATCCTGGACCTGGGCATTTCCGAACTGCTTCGTCTCGTATTCGGGCGATAAGGTGGAGCCCCCTATGACTGTGATGGAAATGGAAAAAAGATGGTACGTCGTACATACCTATTCAGGGTATGAGAACAAGGTCAAGGCGAATTTGGAAAAACGCGTCGAATCCATGAACATGGAGGACAAGATCTTCCGGGTGCTTGTGCCGATGGAAGAAGAGATTGTCAACAAAGACGGCAAGAAGAAGACGGTCATGCGCAAAGTGTATCCGGGTTACGTGCTGGTCGAAATGATCCAGACCGACGACTCGTGGTATGTGGTGCGCAATACGCCGGGGGTTACCGGATTTGTCGGATCCACCGGATCGGGCTCCAAGCCGACGCCGCTTCTGCCGGAAGAAGTCGACGCCATATTGAAGCATATGGGCATTGAAGAGCCGAAACCGGTTATCGATTTCGAACTCAAGGAGTCCGTACGCGTCAAGGTTGGCCCTTTTGCGAATTTTGTTGGCACCGTAGAAGAAATTCTCGTCGACAAGATGAAGCTGAAAGTGCACGTCAACATGTTCGGCAGGGAAACCCCGCTTGAGCTGGATTTTACTCAGGTGGAGAAGATTTGATACAATTGTTTTTCGGTTTCCGCAAGATCTGCCTACAGGCAGATCTGTAAGTGGGAGGGTCAATCCCGTTTAACCACACTACGTGCAAGGAGGTGTCTCACATGGCAAAAAAGGTCATCAAGATGGTAAAGCTCCAAGTTCCCGCTGGTAAAGCCAATCCGGCTCCGCCAATCGGTCCCGCTCTCGGTCAGGCAGGTGTTAACATCATGGCGTTCTGTAAAGAATTCAACGCCCGTACTGCAGACCAGGCAGGCTTGATCATCCCTGTAGAAATCTCGGTATTCGAGGACCGTTCCTTTACGTTTATCTGCAAAACGCCTCCGGCTGCTGTATTGCTGCGCGTCGCTGCAGGTATCGAGAAAGGTTCCGGCGAACCGAACAAGAAGAAAGTCGCTACAGTGAAGCGTGCGAAAGTTCGCGAAATCGCTGAGCAAAAGATGCAGGACCTGAACGCAGCTTCCGTTGAAGCGGCTATGCGTATGGTCGAAGGTACTGCCCGTTCCATGGGCGTTGTGATCGAAGACTAATGGTCTTCTCAACGGTGCTTCAAACGCGCCGTATTCAGTGGGAGGAGTTTCCGCTAACACCACAAGGAGGATTTGAACAAAATGGCTAAGCATGGCAAGAAATACAACGAAGCTGCCAAGCTGATCAACCCGGAAACATTTTATGAGCCGGCTGAAGCGATCGAGCTTGTGAAAAAAGCATCCACTGCGAAGTTCGACGAAACCGTTGAAGTTGCAGTTCGTTTGGGCGTTGACCCGAGAAAACAAGACCAGGCTGTTCGTGGCGTCGTCGTACTGCCGCACGGTACTGGTAAAACAAAACGCGTTCTTGTATTCGCCAAAGGCGACAAAGCCAAGGAAGCGGAAGCGGCAGGCGCCGATTTCGTTGGCGATCAAGACATGATCAACAAGATCCAGCAGGGCTGGTTCGACTTTGATGTGTGCGTAGCGACTCCGGATATGATGAGCGAAGTCGGTAAGCTCGGCCGTATTCTCGGCGGTAAAGGCCTTATGCCTAACCCGAAAGCCGGCACGGTGACTTTCGACGTGGCGAAAGCCGTTCAGGAGATCAAAGCCGGTAAGATCGAATACCGTTTGGACAAAGCAGGTCAAATCCATGCTCCGATCGGTAAAGTATCCTTCGACGCCGACAAGCTCGTGGATAACTTCAAGGCGCTGATCGACGCTCTGAACAGAGCGAAGCCTGCGGCTGCCAAGGGCGTATATCTGAAAAACATTGCGGTTTCTTCCACGATGGGCCCGGGAGCACGCGTAAACGCACAAACCTTCAGATAAGGAACATTTGCCGGTTGACTTTTGTCTAAAGGCATGCTAACCTAATCTGGTCTTACAAGCGAATATGTTAACCGTAGACAGCTGGTGCCCTTCGGGGCTTAATTTCCCGCCGAGGTGTTATGATACATTCATGGGTTTTCTTTGAGCCGTTCTCTGAAACGATCAAGAAACACGACGTGATCATGCCTTCGTAGTGTCTACGAAGGCTTTTCTATTTTGGGAAAGCCTTTATAGAAGCAATATGCTTACGAAGTAAGTTTTCTTACGAAAACTTAGCTTATGCTTACGATGCCGGCTTTTGCTGGCGCAAAAGCTCTTAGGAGGTGCAAAATGGCAAACGCGAAAATTATCGAAGCTAAATCCCAACAGGTATCCGGAGTGACATCCAAGCTGAAAGACAGCTCCTGCGTCGTTGTAGCGGACTACCGCGGTTTGAATGTGGCGCAAGTCACCGAACTCCGCAAGCAGCTGCGCGAAGCGGGCATAGAGTTCCAAGTGCTTAAAAACACATTGGTTCGACGTGCGACTGCGCAAGCGGAACTCACGGAACTCGACGAATATTTGACAGGCCCGACTGCGATTGCTTTCAGTAAAGACGATGTGGTTGCTCCTGCGAAAATCCTCGCGGATTTTGCAAAGAAAAACGAACATCTGAAAGTGAAAGCCGGCGTTGTGGAAGGCCGCGTCGTAGACGTGGCGCAAATTCAGGCACTGGCAAGCTTGCCTTCCCGCGAAGGTTTGCTGTCCATGTTGCTCAGCGTACTTCAAGCTCCTATGCGCAACTTCGCCCTTGCGGTTAAAGCTGTCGCCGAGAAGCAAGAAGGCGGCGCGCAAGAAGCTTAATTTCCGGATAACGGACAAACAAATCATTTAACTAAAGATAATGGAGGTTTAACCATGAGTAAAGAGCAAATCTTAGAAGCGATTAAAGGCATGACCGTTTTGGAACTGAACGACCTGGTTAAAGCAATCGAAGAAGAATTCGGCGTAACAGCAGCAGCTCCTGTTGCGGTTATGGCTGGCGGCGCAGCACCTGCTGAAGCAGCTGAGCAAACAGAATTCGACGTTATCCTTGCAAACGCAGGCGCGTCCAAAATCAACGTAATCAAAGTCGTTCGCGAAATCACAGGTCTCGGCCTGAAAGAAGCGAAAGACCTTGTAGACGGCGCACCGAAGCCGATCAAAGAAAAAGTAGGCAAAGAAGAAGCAGAATCGATCAAAGCAAAATTGACCGAAGCTGGCGCTACTGTAGAAGTAAAATAATAAGCATTGTCCGAAGTCACCCCTTGAACCGATTCAAGGGGTGGTTTTTCTTGGCAGTGGAATGGGTATTCTAAGATCAAGAAAAGCTTGCGGCACGGGAAAGGAGAGGGCGCGTCTGTCCGAGCATTACTATTCGCAAAACCCGAGGGTTCGGCACGATTTGCATATTATAGAAGAAATGCTGCGCGGCAAGCGGCTTTCTTTCGAAACGGATGCAGGGGTGTTTTCCAAAAAAGGAGTCGATTACGGCTCCAAAGTATTGATCGACGCGATGGAACTTTCACCGGATGCCGAAGTGCTCGATGTGGGGTGCGGTTACGGACCGATCGGCTTATCGGCGGCGCTGATGGTCCCTGATGGGCGGGTGACGATGATCGATATTAACGAACGGGCGGTCGAGCTCGCGAAGCGGAATGCGGAACGAAACCGCATTCGGAATGTGCGGATTGTTAAGAGCGATCTTTTGGCCGAGGTTAAAGATGACGAATTCGATGTCGTGCTCACCAATCCGCCGATCCGTGCAGGCAAAGAAACCGTTCACCGGATTTTCGAACAGGCGCATGATGTGCTGAAGCCCGGCGGAGCTTTGTGGATTGTCATACAGAAGAAGCAGGGTGCGCCGTCCGCATTCGCCAAGCTGGAATCGATTTTTCGCGAGACGGTGGAAGTGACCAAAGATAAAGGCTACCGCATCATTAAGGCGATCAAATGAACCGGTGGCATTGCAGACAAAAAGTTTGACTTGACATTCCCGATGTGATATTATTATTTAATGTCAGCATTAAAGTTGGGTATATTGTCTTTAGTTAACTAAAATGTCAAGATTTTTTTGAACAACCACGAATAAAATTTTAACATTTAACGTATAATGTTGAAATTTTAGGTCAACCCTAGTAAGTATGGGGAAATGTCTCGTGAAGGAGCTCCCGTACAGCTTAGACATGGCGGATGTGATCTTGTTCAAAAGTTATATCGTACAAAGGCTTCTTTCTAGGAAGCTTTTGTTTGTTTTTTGTTTTATTGAGTAGACATGAGGGGTGAATCTAGTTGGCGGGTCATCTTGTTCAGTATGGTCGACGCAAACGCAGGTCTTATGCACGCATCAATGAGGTTTTGGACATCCCGAACCTGATTGAGATCCAGCAAAAATCGTACCAATGGTTCTTGGACGAAGGATTGCGTGAAATGTTTCAGGATATTTCCCCGATTCAGGACTTTACGGGAAATCTGGTGTTGGAATTTATCGACTACAGCTTGGGTGAACCGAAGTATTCCGTCGATGAATCCAAAGAACGCGACGTCACTTATGCGGCTCCGCTTCGTGTGAAGGTGCGCCTCATCAATAAGGAAACCGGTGAAGTCAAGGAGCAGGAAGTATTCATGGGCGACTTCCCGTTGATGACGGAAACAGGCACGTTCATTATCAACGGCGCGGAACGGGTTATCGTCAGTCAGCTCGTTCGCTCTCCCAGCGTCTATTTCAGTACGAAAGTGGATAAAAACGGCAAGAAAACGTACACGGCGACGGTCATCCCTAACCGGGGCGCATGGCTGGAGCTCGAAACGGACGCCAAAGACATCATCTACGTCCGCATCGACCGCACTCGCAAAATTCCGGTGACGGTGCTGCTCAGGGCGCTTGGTTTTGGCACCGATGCGGAAATTATCGACTTGCTCGGCGATGACGAATATATTCGCAACACGCTGGACAAGGACAATACCGATTCGACCGACAAGGCGCTCATCGAAATTTACGAGCGGCTGCGTCCGGGCGAACCTCCGACTTTGGATAATGCGCGAAGCTTGCTCATAGCGCGTTTCTTCGATCCCAAACGATACGATCTGGCCAACGTAGGCCGTTATAAAATCAATAAAAAGCTTCATATCAAAAACCGTCTTTTCAATCAGCGGCTGGCGGAAACGCTGGTCGACCGCGATACGGGCGAAATCATCGCCGAGGCGGGCCAGCTGATCGACCGCAGATTGCTCGACAACATTTTGCCGCATTTGGAGAACAACGTCGGATTTAAAGATTACACCGTCGTGAACGGAGTAACCGAGTCCGATCGCATTCCGGTACAGGTTGTCAACGTCTATTCTCCGATCGAAGACGGCAAAGTGGTTAAGGTTATCGCCAACGGCAAAATCGATAAAACGGTCAAGCACATTACGCCGGCCGACATTATCGCTTCGATTAACTACTTTATCAATTTGCTGCACGGCATCGGCAGCACGGACGATATCGACCATCTGGGCAACCGCCGTTTGCGCTCCGTAGGTGAGCTGCTGCAAAACCAGTTCCGCATCGGCTTGTCCCGTATGGAACGCGTCGTCCGCGAGCGGATGTCCATTCAGGATGCGAACGTGATTACGCCGCAAGCGCTGATCAACATTCGCCCCGTCATCGCATCGATCAAGGAATTTTTCGGAAGTTCCCAGCTGTCGCAGTTTATGGACCAAACGAACCCGCTTGCCGAGCTGACGCACAAACGCCGTCTCTCCGCACTCGGACCGGGCGGTTTGACGCGGGAACGCGCGGGCTTCGAAGTGCGCGACGTCCACCACTCTCACTACGGACGGATGTGCCCTATCGAGACGCCGGAAGGTCCGAACATCGGCTTGATCAACTCGCTTTCCACCTTCGCGCGGATCAACGAATACGGCTTTATCGAATCGCCGTATCGTTGGGTCGATCCGAAGACAGGTGTCGTCACCGACCAAATCGCGTATTTGACGGCGGATGAAGAAGATAACTACGTCGTTGCGCAGGCGAACGCCGAGCTGACCGATGAGGGCAAATTTGCAAACGATTCGGTTATCGTCCGTTATAAAGACGAAAACTTGATTTTGCCGAAAGAACGCGTCGACTATATGGACGTATCGCCTAAGCAGGTGGTATCCGTTGCGACGGCCTTGATCCCGTTCCTCGAGAACGACGACTCCAACCGCGCGCTTATGGGTTCCAACATGCAGCGGCAGGCCGTTCCGCTTCTCATTCCGAAAGCGCCGCTCGTCGGCACGGGGATGGAGCATAAATCGGCGAAAGATTCGGGTGTATGTATTGTATCCAAATATGACGGAGTTATTGAAAAAGTATCCGCCAATGAAATTTGGCTGCGACGCCAACAAACGATCGACGGCCGCCTCGTTAACGGCGATATTGTGAAATATAAGCTTCATAAGTTTATGCGTTCCAACCAGGGAACGTGCATCAACCAGCGTCCTATCATACACAAAGGCGACATTATCAAGGCCGGAGACATTTTGGCGGACGGACCGTCCACCGAAATGGGCGAGCTTGCCCTCGGTCGGAACGTCGTCGTTGCGTTTATGACGTGGGAAGGCTACAACTACGAGGATGCGATTTTGCTCAGCGAGCGGCTCGTTAAGGAGGATGTGTACACTTCGATTCACATCGAGGAGTACGAATCCGAAGCGAGGGATACGAAGCTCGGTCCGGAGGAAATTACGCGCGATATCCCGAACGTCGGCGAAGACGCGCTGAAAAACCTCGACGAGCGCGGCATCATCCGCGTTGGCGCCGAGATCGGCGCAGGCGATATTCTCGTCGGTAAGGTAACGCCGAAGGGTGTGACCGAACTGACCGCGGAAGAGCGCCTTCTGCACGCAATCTTCGGCGAAAAGGCGCGCGAAGTCCGCGATACTTCGCTTCGAGTGCCGCACGGTACGGACGGTATCGTCGTGGACGTGAAGGTGTTCACCCGTGAGAACGGCGACGAATTGCCGCCTGGCGTCAATCAGCTCGTCCGCGTGTATATCGCGCAAAAACGGAAGATTTCCGAAGGCGACAAGATGGCGGGACGCCACGGTAACAAAGGGGTTATCGCACGGATCCTGCCGGAAGAAGATATGCCTTTCCTGCCGGACGGCACGCCTGTAGAAGTTGTCCTTAACCCGCTCGGCGTTCCTTCCCGGATGAACATCGGTCAGGTGCTTGAAGTTCACTTGGGTATGGCGGCAAAGCTGCTCGGTATTCATACGGCTACGCCAGTATTTGACGGCGCGCGCGAGAACGACGTGTTCGATACGATGGAAGAAGCCGGCATGAACCGCAACGGTAAAACGCTGCTGTACGACGGCCGCACCGGCGAGCCGTTCGAACGTGAAGTTACCGTCGGCGTCATGTACATGATCAAGCTCGCGCACATGGTTGACGACAAAATCCATGCGCGCTCCACAGGCCCGTACTCTCTCGTTACGCAGCAGCCGCTCGGCGGTAAGGCGCAGTTCGGCGGACAGCGCTTCGGGGAGATGGAGGTTTGGGCGCTCGAAGCCTACGGCGCAGCTTATACGCTGCAGGAGATTTTGACCGTCAAGTCGGACGACGTCGTCGGACGCGTGAAGACGTACGAGTCGATCGTCAAGGGCGAGAACGTGCCGGAGCCCGGCGTTCCGGAATCGTTTAAGGTTTTGATCAAAGAGCTGCAAAGCTTGGGCATGGACGTCAAGATTTTGACCGAAAACGAAGAAGAGATCGAAATGAAGGAAATGGACGACGACGACGAGGTGACCAGCGACAAACTGAACCTGAACCTCGAAGGCGCCGAAATGGGCGTAGAATAAAAAGTACCCGAGAAAGTGAAGCGAAGCGTTGCAGCTTATGCCGATTACTTTCTCGGGGCCCGAGTATAGCGACCGACCGAGAATTGATGTTTTGCATATAGCACACTCGTAAGGAGGGAAGCTCCTTGATGGACGTTAACAACTTTGAGTTTATGAAAATAGGCTTGGCATCGCCGGATAAAATCCGTTCCTGGTCCCGCGGAGAAGTGAAAAAGCCCGAAACGATCAACTACCGTACGCTCAAACCGGAAAAAGAAGGGCTTTTCTGCGAAAAGATTTTCGGACCGACGAAGGACTGGGAGTGCCATTGCGGCAAGTACAAGCGCGTCCGTTATAAAGGCGTCGTCTGTGACCGTTGCGGCGTCGAGGTGACACGTCAAAAAGTTCGCCGCGAACGGATGGGACACATCGAGCTGGCCGCTCCCGTTTCCCACATTTGGTACTTTAAAGGAATTCCGAGCCGGATGGGTCTCGCGCTCGATATGTCGCCGCGGTCCCTGGAAGAGATCATCTATTTTGCGTCTTATGTTGTGACGGACCCTGGCGATACGCCTCTTGAAAAGAAACAGCTTCTTTCCGAGAAGGAATACCGCAGCTATCGCGAGAAATACGGATATGCTTTCCAAGCCGGCATGGGTGCCGAAGCGGTGAAAAAGCTCCTCATGGACATCGATCTCGAAAAAGAGGTCGAAACGCTCAAGGAAGAGCTGAAAACCGCGCAAGGCCAACGCCGCAACCGCGCAATCAAACGTTTGGAAGTGATGGAAGCTTTCCGCAACTCGAAAAACGCACCGGAGTGGATGGTGCTTGACGTATTGCCGGTCATTCCGCCGGAACTGCGTCCGATGGTGCAGCTCGACGGCGGACGTTTTGCAACGTCCGACCTTAACGATCTGTACCGCCGCGTCATCAACCGGAACAACCGTTTGAAAAGACTGCTCGACCTTGGCGCACCGGATATTATCGTGCAAAACGAAAAGCGGATGCTGCAGGAAGCGGTTGACGCTTTGATCGACAACGGCCGCCGCGGCCGTCCGGTCACCGGGCCGGGCAACCGCCCGCTCAAGTCGCTTAGCCACATGCTGAAGGGTAAGCAAGGCCGTTTCCGGCAAAACCTGCTCGGCAAACGCGTCGATTACTCCGGCCGTTCCGTTATCGTCGTAGGACCGAGCCTGAAAATGTACCAGTGCGGATTGCCGAAGGAAATGGCGCTTGAGCTGTTTAAGCCTTTTGTCATGAAGGAACTGGTTAACAAGGGACTGGCTCACAATATCAAGAGCGCGAAGCGCAAAGTCGAAAGAGTGAGCCCGGAAGTATGGGATGTGCTCGAAGAGGTGATCAAGGAGCATCCGGTTCTCTTGAACCGTGCCCCCACACTGCACAGACTCGGCATCCAGGCGTTCGAGCCGATTCTCGTGGAAGGCCGCGCGATCAAGCTGCATCCGCTCGTATGTACGGCGTACAACGCCGACTTCGACGGCGACCAGATGGCCGTGCACGTGCCGCTCTCCTCGGAGGCTCAAGCGGAAGCTCGCCTGCTCATGCTCGCTTCGGGCAACATTTTGAACCCGAAGGACGGCAAACCGGTCGTTACGCCTTCCCAGGACATGGTTCTCGGCAGCTTCTATTTGACGATGGACAACAAGAAAGGCAAAGGTGCCGGAGCGATTCTCGCGTCGGTGCACGAAGCGATTTCCTTGTACCAGCGCGGCGAAGCCTCCTTGCATGCGCGCGTAGCCATTCCGGCTAAAGCGCTTGGCAAAACCAGCTTCACACCGGAGCAGCAAGATGCGATGCTCATAACGACGATCGGAAAAATCATTTTCAATGAGATTTATCCGAAGGATTTCCCATATATCAACGAACCGACGAAAACAAACCTGCTGAACGGCATCCCGAACGACTATTTTGTTTTCGAAAAGGGCGGCGACATTCGCAAGAAAATGGAAGAGCTGCCAGAGCCGAAAGGCGTCGGCAAAGACTACCTCGGTTCGATCATCGCGGAATGCTTCCGCCGTTACAAAACAACGGAAACGTCGATCATTCTCGATAAAATCAAGCAGCTTGGCTTTACGTATTCGACGCGTTCCGGAATAACCATTGCCGTAGCGGACGTGACCGTACCGAAGGAAAAAGTGGATATTCTCCGCGAATCCGACGAGAAAGTGCGCGTTGTTACGAACCAATACCGCCGCGGTTTGATTACCGACGACGAGCGTTATGACCGCATTATCGCGATCTGGAGCAAGGCAAAGGACGAAATTACCGATATCCTGATGAAGTCGCTCGACAAGTACAACTCCATCAACATGATGGTCGAGTCGAAAGCGCGGGGTAACAAATCGCAGATTACCCAGCTCGGCGGTATGCGCGGTCTCATGGCGAACCCGTCCGGTAAGATCATCGAGCTCCCGATCAAGTCGAACTTCCGCGAAGGCCTCACGGTCATGGAGTACTTTATCTCCACGCACGGCGCGCGGAAAGGTTTGGCGGATACGGCGCTCAGAACGGCCGACTCCGGTTACTTGACCCGCCGTCTCGTCGACGTTGCGCAGGACGTCATCGTCCGCGAGGACGACTGCGGAACGGACAAAGGATTTATGGTCAGCAAAATTCAGGACGGCAAGGAAGTTATTGAGGATCTGTACGACCGTATCGAAGGACGTTATTCGTTCGAAACGATTCGTCATCCGGAAACCGGCGAAATCATTGTAAACCGCAACGAGCTGATCGATTCTCAGAAGGCCGACGCGATCATCGCGGCAGGCATCGAAAGAGTACAGATCCGCTCCGTGCTCAGCTGCCGCTCGCGCCATGGCGTGTGCAACCGCTGCTACGGCCGTAACTTGGCGACCGGTCAGCACGTGGAGATCGGTGAAGCGGTCGGTATCATCGCGGCTCAGTCCATCGGCGAGCCGGGAACCCAGCTGACGATGCGTACGTTCCACACCGGCGGCGTCGCAGGCGACGATATTACGCAAGGTTTGCCGCGGATTCAGGAGCTTTTTGAAGCGCGCAATCCGAAAGGGCAAGCGATCATCTCGGAAATCGACGGCGTCGTCAAAGACATCCGCGAGGCGAAAGACCGCCGCGAGATCGAAGTGGCCGGCGAAGCCGAAACGAAGGTTTATGCAGTGCCGTACGGTTCCCGCATCCGGGTATCGATCGGCCAGGAGGTCGAGGCCGGCGACGAGCTGACTGAGGGCTCCATCGACCCGAAAGAAATGCTGCGCATCAAAGGTATCCGCGGCGTGCAGAACTACATTTTGCAGGAAGTGCAGCGCGTTTACCGGAACCAGGGCGTGGAAATCAACGACAAGCACGTTGAGGTCATGATCCGCCAGATGCTGCGCAAAATCCGCATTGTCGATGCGGGAGACACGACGCTGCTGCCGGGCTCCTTTGTCGACATTCACGAATATGAAGAAGCGAACAAAGTGGCGCTGTTCTCCGGCCAAGAGCCTGCGGTTGCGAAACCGGTTCTGCTCGGTATCACCAAAGCGTCGCTCGAAACCGACTCCTTCCTGTCGGCGGCATCGTTCCAGGAAACGACACGCGTTCTTACCGACGCCGCTATCAAAGGAAAAGTCGACCAACTGCTCGGCTTGAAAGAGAATGTCATCATCGGCAAGCTCATTCCGGCAGGTACCGGGATGTCCCGTTACCGCAACATTCGGATCGTCGATCCGAATGCGCCGGAGGAAGAGCAGACCGAAGAGCTTCTCGCAACGGTCAGCGTAGAATAGGTTGCATGTTACAGCTGCTTGCTTTCAAAAAGAGGTAATATGAATTCTTTTTGAAGGCAAGCAGATTTCTTGACAGTGCAAGCCCATTTTGCTAATATAACATAGTGTGCCAAACGATCCGTCTTTCCTGACCCTTGGAGGATGTACCATGTCTTATGAAAAGGTAAAACAGGCAGCGAAGTTGAGTATAGGCACAAAGCAAGCGACCAAGATGGTCGAACTAGGTAAAGCTGTCGAAGTGTTTGTTGCAAGAGATGCAGATCCGCGAATAACGAACAAAGTGGTGAACCTTTGCAAGAAGACGGGGGTCACTATCACATACGTTGATTCCATGAAACAGTTAGGTAAAGCGTGTGGCATCGAAGTAGGGGCTGCGATCGCAGCCGTTGTAAATGAATGACTTTATCGGTTTTTGTCCCGGGATTCGGATGACGAAACCTTTCTCTTTGTTCATTTACGATTCGCCTGGATCTGTGGGCTTGTGATGAAATATGTAAGCAGTGCAAATATGGGAAGGAGGTGGCAGTATGCCAACAATTAACCAGCTCGTTCGTAAAGGACGTCAAGCAAAAACGACTAAATCGAAGTCCCCGGCTCTGCAAAAAGGATTCAACGCCCTGAAGAGAGAGGCGACGGATATCAGCGCTCCGCAAAAGCGCGGCGTCTGCACTCGCGTAGGTACGATGACTCCGAAGAAGCCGAACTCGGCTCTTCGCAAATACGCTCGTGTGCGTTTGACCAACCGTGTCGAGGTTACCGCTTATATCCCGGGTATCGGACACAACCTGCAGGAGCACAGCGTGGTTCTGATCCGCGGCGGTCGTGTTAAAGACCTTCCTGGTGTTCGTTACCACATCGTTCGCGGTGCGCTCGATACTTCCGGCGTGAACAACCGTAAACAAGCTCGTTCGAAATACGGCGCCAAGCGTCCGAAAGAGAAAAAGTAATGCCTTATAACGTTTAATTTTTTGGGAAAGGGGGATAACTATGCCTCGTAAAGGTCCAGTTGCAAAGAGAGACGTATTGCCGGATCCGATTTACAACAGCAAGCTAGTTACTCGTCTGGTTAACCGCATCATGATTGATGGAAAGAAAGGTACAGCACAGTCCATTCTTTATAATGCGTTCAACCTGATCAAAGAACGTACCGGCAAAGAACCAATGGAAGTTTTCGAAGCCGCTTTGAAAAACATCATGCCCGTACTTGAGGTTAAAGCTCGCCGCGTAGGCGGTGCGAACTATCAGGTGCCGATCGAAGTGAAGCCGGAACGCCGCACTTCGTTGGGTCTTCGTTGGCTCGTCAACTACTCTCGCTCGCGCGGAGAGAAGACGATGGAAGAAAGATTGGCTCAAGAAATCATCGATGCCAGCAACAACACCGGCGCATCGGTGAAGAAGCGTGAAGACACGCACAAGATGGCGGAAGCAAACAAAGCGTTTGCCCACTATCGTTGGTAGAATAAACTACTATTTATTTGGAAGGAGACCATCCAATGGCAAGAGAGTTCTCCTTAAAAGATACGCGCAACATCGGGATCATGGCGCATATCGATGCGGGTAAAACGACTACCACCGAGCGTATCCTCTTCTATACGGGCCGCGTGCACAAGATCGGTGAAGTTCACGAAGGCGCGGCTACGATGGACTGGATGGAGCAGGAGCAAGAACGCGGCATCACGATTACGTCTGCCGCAACAACTGCCCAGTGGAAGGGACACCGTATCAACATCATCGATACCCCGGGTCACGTTGACTTCACCGTTGAAGTTGAACGTTCCCTTCGCGTATTGGACGGAGCTGTTGGCGTGTTCAGTGCGAAAGAGGGCGTAGAGCCGCAATCGGAAACCGTTTGGAGACAAGCGGACCGTTACGGCGTACCTCGTATCGCTTACGTTAACAAAATGGATATCATCGGTGCGGATTTCTTGGGTGCGGTTCAGCAAATGCGCGAAAAATTAGGCGCAAATGCGGTGCCGATCCAACTGCCTATCGGTGCTGAAGCCGATTTCCACGGCATCATCGATCTTGTCGAGCAAGTTGCGTACATGTACAAAGACGACCTCGGCAAAGACATCGAAAAGGTTGAAGTTCCTGCGGATTACAAAGACAAAGTCGAAGAACTCCGCCTGGAATTGATCGAAAAGGTAGCCGAGCTGGACGAAGAGCTGACTATGAAGTACCTCGAAGGTGAAGAACTCACCGTCGAAGAAATCAAAGCCGCTCTGCGCAAAGGCGTATGCGAAGTGAAAATCTTCCCGGTTATCTGCGGTTCCTCCTACAAGAACAAAGGCGTTCAGCTTATGCTTGATGCCGTTGTCGATTACTTGCCGGCTCCTGTAGACGTACCGGACATCAAAGGTACGCTCGAGGACGGTACGGAAGTAACCCGCAAATCTGCAGACGATCAACCGTTTGCGGCGCTTGCGTTCAAAATCATGACCGACCCGTTTGTCGGTAAGCTGACGTTCTTCCGCGTGTACTCCGGCGTTCTGAACTCCGGTTCCTACGTGCTGAACGCAACGAAGGGCAAACGTGAAAGAATCGGTCGTATCCTTCAGATGCACGCTAACAGCCGTCAAGAGATCACCGAAGTTTACGCAGGTGATATCGCGGCAGCTGTCGGCCTGAAAGATACGGTTACAGGCGACACGCTTTGCGATGAGAAAAACCCGGTTATTCTCGAATCGATGAACTTCCCTGAGCCGGTTATCCAGCTCGCCGTTGAGCCGAAAACGAAGGCTGACCAAGACAAGATGGGCGTTGCTTTGTCCAAGTTGTCCGAGGAAGACCCGACGTTCCGTGCGCATACGGATGAAGAGACCGGACAAACGATCATCGCCGGTATGGGTGAGCTTCACCTGGAGATCATCGTAGACCGCATGCGTCGTGAGTTTAAGGTAGAAACGAATGTAGGTAAGCCTCAAGTAGCTTACCGCGAAACGTTCCGCCAGCCAGCTCGCGTAGAAGGCAAGTTCGTTCGCCAATCCGGCGGCCGTGGTCAATACGGTCACTGTTGGGTGGAGTTCGAACCGCTTGAGCCGGGAACAGGATTCCAATTCGAGAGCAAAATCGTCGGTGGTGCGATTCCTAGAGAATACATCGCTCCGATTCAAGCCGGTATCGAGGAATCGATGAAAAACGGCGTATACGCAGGCTTCCCGCTGGTTGACATCAAAGCAACGGTTGTCGATGGATCTTACCACGACGTTGACTCCAGTGAAATGGCGTTCAAAATCGCAGGTTCGATGGCATTGAAAGCTGCTGCCGAGAAATGTAAGCCGGTACTGCTCGAGCCGATCATGAAAGTGGAAGTTACCGTACCGGAAGAGTACATGGGCGACGTTATGGGCGACCTGAACTCCCGCCGCGGACGCATTGAGGGAATGGACAACCGCCACGGTGCGCAAATCATCCGTGCGAAAGTGCCTCTTTCCGAAATGTTCGGATATTCCACAACACTGCGCTCCCGTACTCAAGGCCGCGGTGTGTATTCGATGGAAATTTCCCATTATGAAGAAGTGCCTAAAAACATTGCTGAAGAAATCGTGGCAAAACATAAGGGCGCTTAATATAACAATGTCCATTTAAGGAGGAATCATTTCAATGGCAAAAGCGAAATTTGAACGCAATAAGCCGCACGTTAATATCGGTACTATCGGTCACGTCGACCATGGTAAAACAACTTTGACTGCGGCAATCACTACAGTTTTGGCGAAAAAATACGGCGGTGCCGCTGTAGCTTTCGACCAAATCGACAAAGCACCGGAAGAGCGCGAGCGCGGTATCACAATCTCCACTGCGCACGTTGAATACGAAACTCCTAACCGTCACTACGCACACGTTGACTGCCCTGGCCACGCCGACTATGTTAAAAACATGATCACCGGCGCAGCTCAAATGGACGGCGCTATCCTGGTTGTATCCGCAGCTGACGGCCCAATGCCGCAAACTCGCGAGCACATCCTGCTGTCCCGTCAGGTAGGCGTACCTTACATCGTCGTATTCTTGAACAAATGCGACATGGTTGAAGACGAAGAGCTCCTCGAACTGGTTGAAATGGAAGTTCGCGACCTGCTCAACGAGTACGAATTCCCGGGCGACGACACTCCGATCGTTCGCGGTGCAGCTCGTGAAGCTCTGCAAAACCCGGATGGTCCTTGGGCTGACAAAATCGTTGAGCTCTTCGAGCACATCGATTCCTACATCCCGACTCCGGAGCGCGACACTGACAAGCCTTTCTTGATGCCGGTTGAGGACGTGTTCACGATCACTGGTCGTGGTACCGTTGCTACAGGCCGCGTTGAGCGTGGTACGGTTAAAGTCGGCGACGAGGTTGAAATCGTAGGTCTTGCTGAAGAAACTAAGAAAACCGTCGTAACTGGCGTTGAGATGTTCCGCAAGCTGCTTGACTCCGCTCAAGCCGGCGACAACATCGGTGCTCTTCTCCGCGGTGTTGACCGTAAAGAAATCGAGCGCGGACAAGTTTTGGCTAAAACGGGTTCCGTTAAGCCGCACACTCAGTTCACTGCTCAAATCTACGTCCTGACTAAAGAAGAAGGTGGCCGTCACAAGCCTTTCTTCACTGGCTACCGTCCTCAGTTCTACTTCCGTACGACTGACGTAACAGGTATCATCAACCTGCCGGAAGGTACTGAAATGGTTATGCCTGGCGACAACATCACTGTAACGGTTGAGCTGATCTCCCCGATCGCTATCGAGGAAGGCACTCGCTTCGCTATCCGCGAAGGCGGCCGTACAGTAGGCGCCGGCGCCGTTGCTACAATCCAAAAGTAATATCTATATAGAAGAAACAACCCTCCCTCAGGCAACTGCAGGAGGGTTTTTCTTTATTATTTGAGAAAGCATCGAGTTTACGCGAAGTAAAATGTGTGAATACAGGAAAGTATCTGATTCATGGGAAGTAAAGCGTGGCCGTATAGGTGTAGAGCGAAGCGAAACATCCATACGGTCAAACGCGGGTAAGAGGCACGAAGTCACTCCCTAGGCATCGCGCTAAAAGTACAGCGTGTCCGGCAGCGGATTTGTTAGCTGGAAGCAACAAATCCATGCCGGACAAACGCGAACAAGAAGTGAGCAAACCCTCAAACCAGGCGGGTCCAGGGCGCCCGAGCGCCTGGGGTCCCCCTAGAGGGGGATTTAGGGGGTGCTTTTAAATTTGTATAATATTTTGCTTGCTTTTCATAGGCAGATTTAGTACAATAGTGAACGTTGGTCTGTGACGTTGCGATGATGTGAGAGGTTGCTGACACACCCGGCCCCTTTGCCATGGGCCAGGAGTCAGGAGATTTTCACGGAGTATGTCCGATTAAAAAATTGGGCGATAGAAGGAGGGAATTACATGGCAAAGCAAAAAATTCGTATTCGTTTGAAGGCTTACGATCACAGAATTCTGGATCAATCCGCTGAGAAAATTGTGGACACTGCCAAGCGTTCCGGTGCTGGTGTATCCGGTCCGATCCCGCTTCCGACTGAGAAGCAAATCATTACGATCCTGCGCGCGGTTCACAAATACAAGGATTCCAGAGAGCAGTTCGAAATGCGCACACATAAGCGCTTGATCGATATCGTGAATCCGACGCCTCAAACCGTCGACGCTCTGATGCGTTTGGACCTGCCGTCCGGCGTAGATATCGAAATCAAGCTTTAATAGTAGTTCTATAGAAAACGTTCATTCGAATAATAGCTAAGCATTTAGCAAGAAGGGAAAAGAGGTGTCAACAATGAAAGGTATCTTAGGGAAAAAGCTTGGGATGACTCAAGTGTTTACCGCTGACGGCAACGTCGTTCCGGTAACGGTAATTCAAGCGGGTCCTTGCGTCGTTTTGCAAAAGAAAGATTCGGAAAATGACGGCTATGAAGCGATCCAATTGGGTTTTGACGATAAGAAAGAAAAGAACGCCAACAAGCCGGAAACCGGTCATGCAAAAAAAGCCGGCGCAACACCTAAGCGCTACATTAAAGAAATTCGCGGCGCTGCCGGCGAATTCGAAGTTGGCCAGGAAATCAAGGCCGACATTTTTGCGGAAGGCGAATTTGTTGACGTAACGGGTACATCCAAGGGTAAAGGATTTACCGGTATTATTAGAAGAAACAACCAATCCAGAGGTCCGATGTCTCACGGTTCCCGTTATCATCGCGGTCCTGGTTCCATGGGTTCGATCGCGGCTAACCGCGTATTCAAAGGCAAACTGCTGCCGGGCCATATGGGTCATGAAACGGTAACGATTCAAAAGCTCGAAATCGTACGTGTCGATGCAGAGCGCAATGTGCTTTTAGTGAAAGGATCCGTTCCAGGTCCTAAAAATAGCTATGTGAGCGTAAAAAGCTCCGTAAAAACTCTGTAATAGAGAAGAAAGGAGGATGTTCTGATGCCTAAAGTAGCAGTATACAACGTTAGTGGCGCTCAGGTGGGCGAAGTGGAATTGAACGAGGCTGTGTTTGGAATCGAGCCGCACGTTCACGTGTTGAACGAAGCTGTTCTCATGCAGCGCGCTTCTCTCAGATTGGGTACTCACAAAGTAAAAGGTCGTTCCGAAGTGCGCGGCGGTGGCCGTAAGCCTTGGAAACAAAAAGGTACGGGTCGTGCGCGTCAAGGTTCCATTCGTGCGCCTCAATGGAAAGGCGGCGGCACGGTATTTGGTCCGACACCGCGCAGCTATGCGTATAAATTGCCGAAAAAAGTTCGTCGTTTGGCGATCAAATCCGCATTGTCTTCGAAAGTCATCGACAATGAATTGATCGTATTGGATCAGCTTCAATTGGCTGCTCCGAAAACAAAAGAGTTTGCAGCTATTTTGAAAAACCTCAAAGTAGATCGCAAAGCTTTGGTGGTTACATCGGATTACAACGAAAATGTCGCTCTGTCCGCTCGTAACATCCCTGGTGTGAAATTCGTAGCGGCTGACGGTATCAGCGTTCTCGACGTAATGGCTTATGACAAGCTGATCATTACGAAGGAAGCTGCCGAAAAAGTTGGGGAGGTGCTTGCGTAATGAAAAATCCACGCGATATTATCAAGCGCCCGATTATTACGGAAAAAACAAGTGACTTGATGGGTCTAAAGAAGTATGTTTTCGAAGTCGATCTTCGCGCTAACAAAACGGAAATCAAGCAGGCGATCGAGCAAATTTTCAAAGTGAAAGTCACTGACGTGAACACAATGAGAATGCCCGCAAAGCCGAAGCGCTATGGCCGTTACTCCGGCTATACTTCCGAATGGAAGAAAGCGATCGTGTCCTTGAGCCCAGAAAGCAAAGAACTGGAGTTCTTTGAGTCGGTATAACAACAATTTGTAAAGTAAGGAGGGAATCCGCGTGCCAATTAAAAAGTATAAACCAACGTCCCCGGCTAGACGCCAAATGACGGTTTCTACATTTGAAGAAATTACGGCCAGCCAGCCGGAGAAATCATTGCTTGCGCCGCTGTTCAAAAAAGCCGGACGCAACAACCAAGGCAAAATCACTGTGCGTCATCATGGCGGTGGCCACAAGCGCAAATACCGCATTATCGATTTCAAGCGGAATAAAGACGGAATACCCGGACGCGTTGCTACGATCGAATACGATCCGAACCGTTCGGCAAACATCGCTCTGATTCATTACCTCGATGGGGAGAAGCGTTACATCATCGCTCCTAAAGGTTTGAAAGTCGGCGATACGATCACTTCCGGTCCGGACTCCGATATTAAAGTGGGCAACTCGCTGCCTATGGAAAATATCCCGGTTGGTACCGTGATCCACAACATCGAGCTGAAGCCGGGCAAAGGCGGCCAATTGGTTCGCGCAGCCGGTACGGAAGCTCAATTGCTCGGTAAAGAAGATGACTATGTAACGGTTCGTCTTTCTTCGGGCGAAGTAAGAAAAATTCTTAAAGTGTGCCGCGCAACCATCGGTTCCGTAGGCAACGAAGATCACGAGCTTGTGAACATCGGTAAAGCCGGCCGTTCCCGTTGGCTTGGCAAGAGACCTGAAGTTCGCGGTGTCGTCATGAACCCGAACGATCACCCGCACGGTGGTGGTGAAGGCCGCGCTCCGATCGGACGCAAATCTCCGATGTCTCCATGGGGCAAGCCTACGCTTGGTTATAAAACCCGCAAAAAAGGCAAAGCTTCTGATAAATACATTGTTCGTCGCCGCACGAAGTAATATTTGTGCTTAAGTGAGGGAAGGGAGGATTTCCTATGGGTCGCAGTTTGAAAAAAGGTCCTTTTATTGACGGATACCTGCTGAAGAAGGTGGAGGATTTGAACTCCACTAACAAAAAGCAAGTCATTAAAACATGGTCCCGCCGTTCTACGATATTCCCGCAATTCATCGGACATACGTTTGCCGTATACGATGGCAGAAAGCATGTGCCGGTTTACGTAACAGAAGATATGGTCGGGCATAAGCTCGGCGAGTTTGCACCAACCCGTACGTACAAAGGACATACGGACGACGATAAGAAAACAGGCAAGCGCTAATCGCTTGCTACGTTAATTCATGCAAGTGAGAGGAGGTTCATCCATGGAAGCGAAAGCTATTGCAAGATATGTGCGCATCGCTCCCCGGAAAGCCCAGCTTGTGGTCGATTTGATCCGCGGCAAGCAAGTGGGCGAAGCTATTGCGATTCTTCGCCACACTCCGAAAGCGGCGTCTCCGGTGATTGAAAAAGTGCTGAACTCGGCGATTGCGAATGCCGAGCATAACCATAACCTGAATCCGGAAAACCTGGTGGTTTCGCAAGCTTATGCGAACCAAGGTCCGACTCTGAAGCGGTTCCGTCCGCGCGCTATGGGTCGCGCAAGCCGCATCAACAAACGCACCAGCCACATTACGATCGTGGTATCCGAAAAATAAGGAGGGAAAACGTGTGGGTCAAAAAGTAAATCCGGTAGGCCTTAGGGTAGGCATTATCCGCGATTGGGAATCGAAATGGTACGCTAACGACAAGGAATTCGGCAGCCTGCTGCTGGAAGACGTGAAAATCCGTGAATACTTGAAGCAAAAGCTGAAGGATTCCGCTGTTTCTCATATTGAAATCGAGCGCGCGGCCAACCGCGTGAACGTAACGATCCATACCGCGAAGCCGGGTATGGTTATCGGTAAAGGCGGCTCTGAGGTAGAAGTGATTCGCGCTTACCTCTCCACCTTGACCAAAGGCAAGAAGGTGCATATCAACATCACCGAAATTAAAAATCCGGAGCTGGATGCAATCCTGGTTGCAGAAAGCATTGCTCAACAATTGGAGCGCCG
This sequence comes from Paenibacillus hamazuiensis, assembly GCF_023276405.1. Taxonomy (NCBI): domain Bacteria; kingdom Bacillati; phylum Bacillota; class Bacilli; order Caryophanales; family Paenibacillaceae; genus Paenibacillus; species Paenibacillus hamazuiensis. The sequence continues at coordinate 6,481,922 of NZ_JALRMO010000001.1, read as the reverse complement.
CGTTTCTTTCCGCCGTGCGATGAAGCAAGCGATCCAAAGAACAATGAGATCCGGAGCCAAAGGAATCAAAACTGCGGTAAGCGGACGTTTGGGTGGAGCAGAAATTGCCCGTTCCGAAGGTTACAGCGAAGGCACCGTACCTCTTCACACGCTGCGTGCGGACATCGACTATGGTACTGCCGAGGCGCATACTACTTACGGTCGAATCGGCGTGAAGGTATGGATTTATCGCGGTGAGGTTCTTCCTACGGCTAAGAAAAAGGCTGCTACGGAAGGAGGCAACTAATCATGTTGGTACCAAAACGTGTAAAACACCGCAAAGAGCATCGCGGTAAAATGAGAGGCAACGCCAAAGGCGGCGCTGAAGTGCATTTCGGCGAATACGGCCTGCAAGCGCTCGAGCCAGCTTGGGTAACGAACCGTCAAATCGAGGCTGCTCGTATTGCGATGACCCGTTACATCAAGCGTGGCGGTAAAGTATGGATTAAAATTTTCCCATCCAAGCCGATTACACAAAAGCCGCTTGAAGTTCGTATGGGTAGCGGTAAAGGTAACGTCGAAAAGTGGGTTGCTGTTGTAAAACCGGGTAAAATTTTGTTTGAATTGGCTGGCGTCAGTGAGGAGATCGCTCGCGAAGCGATGCGTCTTGCTTCTCACAAGCTTCCGATCAAAACGAAGTTCGTGAAAAGAGAAGAAGTGGGCGGTGAAGTAAATGAAGGCTAGTGATATTCGCAACTTAACCACTGCTGAAATTGAACAAAAAATTGCCGGATACAAAGAACAGCTCTTTAACCTCCGTTTTCAACTGGCTACTGGTCAATTAGACAATCCAACTCAAATTCAAAAAGTACGCAAGGACATCGCCCGTGCAAAAACGGTATTGCGTGAAAGAGAACTTGGAATCATCAGCTAATGAAAACGAAAGGAGGAGCTACGAATGAGCGTGGAACGTAACGAACGCAAAACTCAAGTAGGTAAAGTCGTCAGCGACAAAATGGACAAAACCATCGTTGTTGCTGTCGAAACGTACAAAAAGCACGACCTTTACCACAAGAGAATCAAGTATACGAAGAAATTTAAAGCTCATGACGAAAATAACGAAGCGAAAATCGGCGATACGGTAAAAATCATGGAAACCCGTCCGTTGTCGAAAGACAAGCGCTGGAGACTGGTTGAAGTGGTTGAAAAAGCGGTTATCGTTTAATGTAATGCTTCGAATGTAATCTTCGAAAGGAGGGACTTCCCGTGATTCAAACATTTACACGTTTGGTGGTGGCCGACAACTCCGGCGCGAAGCAGCTTATGTGCATCCGCGTATTGGGTGGTACGGGACGCCGTACGGCTAACATCGGTGATTTGATCATCTGCTCCGTCAAAGAAGCAACACCAGGTGGCGTTGTCAAAAAAGGCGACGTAGTAAAAGCGGTTGTGGTTCGCACGAAGCGCGGCGTACGCCGTAAGGACGGATCTTATATCAGCTTCGACGAAAACGCAGCGGTTATCGTTAAGGAAGACAAGAGCCCGCGCGGCACTCGTATTTTCGGACCTGTTGCCCGCGAACTCCGCGACAGAGACTTTATGAAAATCGTCTCCCTTGCTCCGGAAGTTATCTAACAGGACCTGTTGCCAGTTCTCTTACGAAAAGAGGTGTAAAACAAAATGCCTAAACAAGGAAAGAAATTGGAATCCCATAACAATAAATTGCATGTGAAAAAAGACGACACCGTATTCGTGATCACCGGCAAGGACAAAGGTAAGAAAGGCCGCGTTATCGCCTGCTTCCCTCGTGAAAACCGCGTGCTTGTCGAAGGCATCAACATGGTGAAGAAACATGCAAAGCCTTCCCAGCAAAACCCGCAGGGCGGCATCATCAATCAGGAGGCGCCGATTCATGTATCCAATGTGATGCTGATCGACCCGAAGAGCGGCAAGCCGACCCGCGTAGGTTACAAAGTGCTTGAGAACGGAAAGAAAGTTCGCGTCGCGAAAAAATCCGGTGAAGTAATCGATTAATCGTGAAAATGTAGGAAAGGAGGTACATGTATCATGGCAGCAAGATTGAAAGATCGTTTTCTGAATGAAATCACTCCTGCCTTAATGCAGAAGTTTAACTATTCTTCGGTAATGCAAGTTCCGAAAATCGAGAAAGTTGTCATCAACATGGGTGTTGGTGAAGCCGTATCGAACTCCAAAGTTCTGGATTCCGCTGTTGCGGATCTGCAAATTATCGCTGGTCAAAAGCCGGTGGTAACCCGTGCGAAGAAATCCATCGCCGGTTTCAAGCTTCGTGAGAACATGCCGATCGGCGTGAAAGTGACACTGCGCGGCGAGCGTATGTACCACTTCCTCGACAAATTGTTCAACGTTGCGCTCCCTCGTGTACGTGACTTCCGCGGTGTTTCGACAAAGGCTTTCGACGGCCGCGGCAACTATACGCTTGGACTTAAAGAACAGCTGATCTTCCCGGAGATCGAATACGATAAAGTGGACAAAACCCGCGGTATGGACATCGTTATCGTAACTACCGCCAAGTCCGATGAAGAATCCCGCGAATTGCTGACCCAGCTGGGCATGCCGTTTGCGAAATAATGGAGCCAGGAGGTGTAAACTCGCGTGGCAAAAACATCGATGAAAATCAAGCAACAGCGCGCTCCGAAGTTTAAGGTGCAAGCTTATACTCGTTGCGAGCGTTGCGGTCGTCCGCATTCCGTATTGCGTAAATTCAAAATTTGCAGAATTTGTTTCCGTGAATTAGCATACAAAGGCCAGATTCCTGGCGTTAAAAAAGCAAGCTGGTAATTACCCATTTTTCGGGAAGGAGGTTTGTTCCATGGTTATGTCCGATCCAATTGCAGATATGCTTACGCGTATCCGTAACGCCAATGTCGTTCGTCATGAAACTGTAGAAATTCCTGCATCCAAGATCAAAAGACAGATCGCAGAAATTTTGAAAAAAGAAGGTTTCATCCGCGACGCAGAATATGTAGAAGACAACAAACAAGGGATTATCCGTTTGTTCTTGAAATACGGCCCTAACAATGAGCGTGTCATCACCGGCCTGAAGAGAATCAGCAAACCGGGATTGCGCGTCTATGCGAAAAGCCAAGAAGTTCCTCGCGTGCTCGGAGGTTTAGGTATCGCGATTATCTCCACTTCCCAAGGCGTGATGACTGACAAAGAAGCACGTCAAGCGAAGTCCGGCGGAGAAGTTATCTGCTACGTTTGGTAATAAAGTTTTCACATGAATGGAGGTGTACAGCATGTCCCGTATTGGTCGTAAAGCAATTGCAGTTCCCAGCGGAGTTAATGTAACTCTTGACAATACATTGATTACGGTAAAAGGTCCTAAAGGAACGCTTAGCCGTGAATTGCATAAAGACATGAAAGTGACGGTAGGCGAAAACGAGATCACCGTTGAACGTCCGTCCGATCACAAGACTCACCGTTCGCTGCACGGAACGACTCGCAGCGTGGTTGCGAACATGGTAACTGGCGTAACGGCCGGTTATGAGAAAAGCCTTGAGCTTGTAGGTGTTGGTTATCGTGCCAACAAGAGCGGCAACAAGCTCGTACTGAACGTAGGTTACTCCCATCCGGTTGAAATTACTCCGGAAAACGGCATCGAATTCGACGTTCCGTCCAACACGAAAATCATCGTTAAAGGGATCGACAAGGAACTCGTTGGCGCTACTGCAGCAAAGATTCGTTCCGTTCGTGAGCCTGAGCCGTACAAAGGCAAAGGGATCAAATACGAAGGCGAACGTATTCTGCGTAAAGAAGGTAAAGCAGGCAAGAAGAAGTAATGCCGCGTAACTTAACGCGCATGGCTTAAGCGAAGACGAAAGGAGTGAACACCGGATGATTACCAAAGGTGATAAGAATAAAGCGCGTCTGAAGAGACATCTTCGTGTACGTAAAAAAATTCAAGGTACGGCTGAGCGTCCACGCCTCAATATTTTCCGCTCCTCCAAGCACATGTACGCTCAATTGATCGACGACGTGAAAGGCGTAACGCTCGCAGCGGCTTCGACTCAAGATAAAGAGCTTAGAGAAGGCATCGGCAACGGCGGCAACGTAGAAGCTGCTCGTAAAGTCGGCGAACTGATCGCACAGCGCGCCAAGCAGCAAGGTGTGACGCAGGTGGTTTTTGACCGCGGCGGATACTTGTACCATGGTCGTGTGCAGGCTTTGGCCGACGCAGCACGTGAAGCAGGACTCGAATTTTAATCAAAAAATGAGAATAAGGAGGTAAAGTGACTTGCGTATAGATCCGAATACTTTAGAGCTGACTGAAAAAGTTGTTCATATTAACCGCGTCGCTAAAGTAGTTAAGGGCGGACGCCGCTTCAGCTTCAGCGCGCTTGTCGTCGTCGGAGACGGTAACGGCTGGGTTGGCGCAGGGATCGGCAAAGCATCCGAGGTACCGGACGCGATCCGTAAAGGCATCGAAGATGCGAAGAAAAACCTGATCCATGTACCGCTGGTTGGAACGACGATTCCTCATTTGGTTGTTGGTCATTTCGGTGCAGGCGAAGTGCTGCTCAAGCCGGCTTCGAAAGGTACCGGTGTGATTGCCGGCGGTCCGGTTCGTGCGGTACTTGAGCTGGCTGGAGTAGGCGACATTTTGACAAAATCGCTCGGTTCTTCCAACTCCATCAATATGGTAAATGCAACGCTCGAAGGACTTTCCCGCTTGAAGAAAGCCGAAGATGTTGCCAAGCTTCGCGGTAAAACCGTTGAAGAATTGTTAGGTTAGGAGGGATACCATGGCTAAGCAATTGCAAGTTACACTCAAGCGCAGCCTTATTGGTCGCCCGGAAGCACAACGCAAAACGGTGGCAGCTCTTGGATTGCGTAAGCTTCATCAATCGGTCGTTCATGCCGACAATGCAGCGATCCGCGGCATGTTGAATCAAGTGAACCATTTGATCGAAGTGAAAGAAGTCGAAGCTTAAGTTTGATATACAATAAGTTTTAGAGGAGGTGCAACGATGAAATTACATGAACTTTCTTCTGCTCCAGGTTCCCGTAAAACCCGTAAGCGCGTAGGTCGCGGTACCGGTAGCGGTATGGGTAAAACGGCAACCCGCGGTCATAAAGGTCAAAATGCTCGTTCCGGCGGCGGTGTACGTCCGGGATTTGAGGGCGGCCAAAACCCGCTTTATCGTCGTTTGCCGAAACGCGGCTTCAACAATGCTCGTTTTGCTACGGAATATGCGATTGTCAATCTGAGCGATTTGAACAAGTTTGCTGCAGGTACGGAAGTCACTCCGGAGCTTCTGCTTGAATCGGGCCTCGTAAAAAATCCGAAAGACGGCATCAAGATCCTGGGCAATGGTGATTTGTCCGTTCAGCTGACAGTGAAAGCAAACAAGTTCTCCCAATCTGCTGTAGAAAAAATCCAAGCTGCCGGCGGTAAAACCGAGGTGATTTAATGTTTAATACCATATCCAACATCTTTAAAGTAGACGATTTAAGAAGGCGGATCGTATTTACGCTGCTTGTCTTGATCGTCTATCGTGTGGGTGCCTTTATTCCGGTACCCAACATTAATACGGATATCTTGAAGTTTCAGGACCAGGCGAATGCGAACGACGTATTCGGCCTCCTGAATACTTTTTCCGGCGGCGCGTTGTTCCAATTTTCCATTTTCGCCATGGGGATCATGCCTTACATCACGGCATCTATCATCGTGCAGCTGCTCTCGATGGACGTCATCCCGAAATTTACGCAGTGGGCCAAAGAAGGCGAAGTCGGGCGCAGGAAACTCGCTCAATTTACCCGGTACGGAACCATTGTGCTTGGTATTATCCAAGCGTTCGGCTTGGCAATCGGATTTAACCGGATCTATACAGGCCTGGTTGTAAATCCGAGTTTCGCGACATATGCTTTGATAGCGATCGTGCTGACGGCAGGTACCTCATTTCTGATGTGGTTAGGGGAACAAATTACCGAGAACGGGATCGGAAATGGTATTTCGATTATCATCTTTGCGGGCATTATCGCCGCAATTCCTACGGGAATGCACCAGATTTACCAGACTCTGTTTGCACAAGCTGGTGGCGCGCTGTTCCTGAACATCGTTAAAGTGGTCATCATTCTGGTGGTCATTATTGCGCTTATTGCCGGTGTTATTTTCGTACAGCAAGGCGTACGGAAAATTCCGGTGCAATATGCCAAAAGAGTGGTCGGCAACAAAATGTACGGAGGACAATCGACGCATATCCCGCTTAAGGTAAATGCTGCAGGCGTTATTCCGGTCATTTTCGCCCTTTCGCTTCTTGTGTTTCCTCCGACGCTCGCCAGCTTCTGGAGAGGCAATGCGGTAGCGGATTGGATCATCACCAACTTGAACTACACGCATCCGATCGGCATGACATTGTATGTGCTGCTGATTATCGGATTTACGTATTTCTACACGTTCGTTCAGATCAACCCGGTGCAAATGGCGGACCAAATGAAAAAGAACGGCGGCTACATCCCGGGCATTCGCCCAGGCAAGCCGACCTCCGTTTACTTGACCCGCGTTATGACGCGCATCACGCTTTCGGGTGCATTGTTCCTCGCGGCGATCTCGATCTTGCCGATGCTCTTCGCGAGCCTTGCAGGACTTCCGAACTCGGTTCGGATCGGGGGGACGTCTTTGCTGATCGTAATCGGCGTAGGTCTGGAAACGATGAAGCAAATCGAAAGCCAGCTCATCAAACGTCATTACAAAGGCTTCATTAACAAATAGCAAATAGGTACTGATGGCTCGTTTTAGCGAACTATCGGCACCTATTGTGCTGTTCGTATCGTCGGATACGTTGGGGGAGGATGTCTAACGATGAACATCATTTTTATGGGGCCTCCTGGGGCAGGTAAAGGAACTCAGGCCGAACGGGTTGTGAGTGAATTTCAAATCCCTCATATTTCGACCGGCGACGCATTTCGCGCCGCTATGAAGCAAGAAACCCCTTTGGGTATCGAAGCTAAGAAATATGTCGATCAAGGCTTGCTCGTACCGGATGAAATCACTATCGGCATCGTGCGGGAAAGACTGCAGCAGCCGGATTGCAACAAAGGTTTTCTCCTTGACGGTTTTCCAAGAACCATTTCACAAGCGGAAGCGCTGGATGACATACTGAATTCGATGGGAAAAGGGATTGATCATGTGATCAATCTTGTGGTGGATCGCAACTTGCTGCTGGCACGGCTAACGGGTCGCAGAATTTGTAAATCTTGCGGGGCCACGTATCATGTGCTGTTTAACCCGCCGGCAAAAGAAAATGTGTGCGACAAATGCTCCGGCGAGCTCTATCAGCGTTCGGATGATACGGAAGAAAAAGTGGGTACTCGGCTTGACGAGTACACCAGCAAAACGGCACCCCTGTTAGAATATTACGACAAAAAGAAAATTTTGCGTCAGGTTAACGGTGAGCAGGATATTGATACGGTTACCGCAGAAATCAGTTCACTATTGCGAGGTCAAGCGTAAATGATCATATGCAAGTCCGAAGCTGAGCTCGACCTGATGAGAGAAGCCGGTCGGATCGTAGCGGGTACGCACAAGCTTTTGTCAAAGGCGATTCAGCCCGGCATCACAACGAAGGAACTCGATCAAATCGCGGAAGATTACATTCGCAGTCAAGGCGCATTCCCATCTTTTAAAGGCTACAACGGTTTTCCTGCCAGCATCTGTGCTTCAGTCAACGAAGAATTGGTACACGGCATACCGGGCCAGAGAAAGCTGAATGAGGGCGACATCATCAGCATCGACATCGGTGCGAAGTTTCAAGGCTATCACGGGGATTCCGCTTGGACCTATGGCGTAGGGAACATTTCGGAGAAAGCTCAAAAGCTGCTCGAAGTGACGGAACGGTCCCTATACCGGGGGCTGGACGAGGCGGGTCCGGATGCGCGACTCTTTACGATCTCTCATGCGATACAACGATGCATCGAAGATGAAGGATTTTCCGTCGTTCGCGAATACGTCGGGCACGGAATCGGAACCGAGCTGCACGAAGAACCGCAAATCCCGAACTACGGTATGCCGGGCAGAGGCCCGCGGCTGAAGCCGGGAATGGTTCTTGCGATTGAGCCCATGGTCAACATCGGGGAAAGATATGTCAAGACGCTGGAAGATAATTGGACCGTGGTTACCGTAGACGGATCGTGGTGCGCGCACTTTGAGCACACTATCGCCATTACGCAGGACGGTTACGAGATCTTGACCAAGTCTGATTCGTAGGTGATCATTGTGGGGGATATAGCAGGTCCGCAATTAGGGCAAATCGTGAAGGTGCTTCGGGGCAGGGATCAGGGTAAATATGCGATTGTGATCAGCATAGTCGACGCGAGATTCGTATCGCTAGCCGATGGCGATAAACGCAAATTTGACCAGCCCAAGAAGAAAAATATTCTGCATCTCGAGCTGCAGCCGGTCATCAGCAGCGAGGTTGTAAACAGCTTACTGGAAAGCGGTCGTGTGACCAATGGGAAGCTGCGTTATGCTATCAACAAGTTTACCCAGGAGCTTGAATCTGAAGCACAAGAGAAAGGAGAATGACTGTGGCCAAAGAAGATGTAATTGAAGTTGAAGGTACAGTGATTGAACCTCTTCCGAATGCTATGTTTAAGGTGGAACTGGAGAACGGTCATAAGATACTTGCTCACGTATCCGGGAAAATCAGAATGCACTTTATCCGCATCCTTCCGGGGGATAAGGTGACGGTGGAGCTCTCGCCTTATGATTTGACCAGAGGCCGTATAACCTATCGTTTTAAATAAATGGAACGTGGAAGTAACTAAGTTAATCCTTACGAAGCCAGTCTGCTTCGCAAACTCAGCTAATCCTTACGAAGACAGCTTGCTGAAGCAAGCTTTTAGGAGGTAATCACCATGAAGGTAAGACCGTCGGTCAAGCCGATTTGCGAAAAATGCAAAGTCATTCGTCGCAAAGGGAACGTAATGGTCATTTGTGAAAATCCGAAGCATAAACAAAAACAAGGTTAAGGAGGTGCTGTAATAATGGCACGTATTGCTGGTGTAGACTTACCCCGTGACAAGCGCGTCGTGATCGCGCTCACTTACATTTTCGGTATCGGAAACACAACCGCCCAGAAGATTGTCGCACAAACCGGAATCAACCCGGACACTCGTGTACGCGATCTGACTGAGGATGAAGTCAGCCGTATCCGCGACGTCATCGACAAGACTCTGAAGGTCGAAGGCGACCTGCGTCGTGAAATCGCCCTGAACATCAAACGTTTGATCGAGATCGGTTGCTACCGTGGCGTTCGTCATCGTCGTGGCCTGCCGGTTCGCGGACAACGTACCAAAACTAACGCCCGTACGCGTAAAGGTCCTCGCCGGACTGTAGCGAACAAGAAGAAATAATAGCAAAGGAGGCTAATCGAACACAATGGCAAAAGCGAAAAAAGTCGTTCGTACGAAACGTCGTGACCGGAAAAACATTGACTCCGGAGTGGCTCATATCCGCTCCACGTTTAACAATACGATCGTTACCATCACAGATCCTCACGGTAACGCAATTTCCTGGGCCAGCGCAGGCAACCTCGGCTTCAAAGGTTCCCGCAAAAGCACTCCGTTCGCCGCGCAAATGGCAGCGGAATCCGCAGCTAAGGCCGCTATGGAACACGGCATGAAAGCCGTTGAGGTTATGGTTAAAGGACCTGGCGCAGGCCGTGAGGCGGCTATCCGTTCCTTGCAGGCAGCCGGACTTGAAGTCAACCTCATTAAAGACGTCACTCCGATTCCGCATAATGGTTGCCGTCCGCCAAAACGTCGTCGTGTCTAATCGGTAGACACGTCTGTGGTATAAATATCCTAAAATCGTGAATAATGATGTTGAAGGATAGGCATACTACAATTTTTATGTGTTCGTAATCCAGAGGGAAACGACGTTTTGAGGAGGGTTAAGTCTTATGATAGAAATCGAAAAGCCGAAAATAGAAACCGTATCGGTCAGCGAGGACGGCAGCTACGGAAAATTCGTTGTAGAACCGCTCGAAAGAGGTTACGGAACGACGCTCGGAAACTCTTTGCGTAGAATCCTGCTGTCTTCTTTGCCTGGAGCAGCGGTGACGTCCGTGCAAATCGACGGCGTACTGCATGAGTTTTCTACCGTGCCTGGCGTGCTCGAAGACGTTACGGAAATTATCCTTAATCTGAAAGCACTGTCGCTCAAGATTCACTCCGACGAAGAGAAAGTGCTGGAGATCGACGCTGAGGGTGAAGGGAAAGTCGTTGCCGGCGATATTCGCGGCGACAGCGACGTGGAGATCCTGAATCCGGATCTGCACATTGCGACACTGTCCTCTGATGCCCGGCTGCATATGAGAATTCATGCGAGCCGCGGCCGTGGATATGTTTCTGCGGATAAAAACAAAAAAGAGGATCAGCCCATCGGCGTAATTCCAATCGATTCTATCTACACTCCGATCACTCGTGTCAATTACAGCGTCGAGAATACCCGTGTCGGTCAAGTCACCAACTATGATAAGCTAACCCTCGAAGTCTGGACCGATGGAAGCATTCGACCGGAAGAAGCTGTAAGCCTGGGCGCTAAAATTTTAACCGAGCATCTGATGCTGTTCGTAGGGCTTACCGACGAAGCGAAAGATGCGGAGATTATGGTGGAGAAGGAAGAGGACAAGAAGGAAAAAGTGCTCGAGATGACCATCGAAGAGCTCGATCTTTCCGTCCGTTCCTACAACTGCTTGAAGCGTGCGGGAATTAACACCGTGCAAGAGCTGATAACGAAGACCGAAGAAGATATGATGAAAGTCCGCAACCTCGGACGCAAATCGCTTGAAGAGGTTCAGGAGAAGCTAGAAGAGCTGGGCTTAGGCCTCCGTATGGAAGAGTAAGCTTCAAGTTTTAATTTAACCGAAGGAGGTACACGTTCATGGCATACCAGAAATTGGGTCGTGACTCGAGCGCGCGGAAAGCATTGTTCCGTGACCTCGTAACCGACTTGTTCATACACGAACGCATTCAAACAACCGAAGCTAAGGCGAAAGAGCTTCGTTCGATCGCAGAAAAGCTCATCACTTTGGCTAAACGCGGAGACCTTCATGCCCGCCGTCAAGTGGCTGCTTTCGTACGCCGCGAAGAAGCGCAAGAAGGAAGAGACGCCATCCAAAAGCTGTTCTCCGAGATCGCTCCACGTTACGCAGAGCGCCCGGGCGGCTATACCAGAATCCTGAAGCTGGGACCGCGCCGCGGAGACGCAGCGCCTATGGTATATTTGGAACTTGTAGACCGCGCATAAGATGAGGATAGGAAAGGGTGGACAGAATCTGCTGATTCTGATGAAGCCCTTTTTTTGTGTGATTGAACTTCCGTACGTGGGATAAACGGAGTGGATACCGTGCGAAACATTTGCATGACTGTCAGCTATGACGGTACGGCGTATAACGGCTTTCAGACACAGCCAGGCGGCAATACCATTCAGGATCACATCGAAGCAGCCTTGCACATGCTCACGGGAGAGAGGATCCCCATCACGGCGTCGGGCAGAACGGACGCGGGTGTACATGCGCGGGGGCAAGTGTTGAACTTTCATACGGCTTCGCAAATTCCCCTCGAACGTTGGTGCATGGCAATCAATTCGCGTTTGCCGGATGATATCCAGGTGACGGATGCTCGCGAGGTGTCGGAGGAGTTCCACGCCAGACGTTCCGCTTTGCAAAAAACGTACCGCTACACCATTTTGAACGGAAAATACAAAGATGTGTTCCGCCGGAATATGGAATATCACCATTACAGCCCGCTCGATGTTTCAGCCATGAGAGAGGCGCTTAGGCACTTGCTCGGCGAGCATGATTTTACCTCTTTTTGCTCGGCGAGAACCGAGAAGCTTTCAAAGGTACGGACCATTTATGCCGCCGCCATCCGGGAAGAGCCGTGCGAGGCTATGGCGAATTCCACCCGGCTGTACATCGAGATTACCGGCAACGGATTTTTGTACAATATGGTAAGAATTATCGTGGGTACGCTGATTGAAATAGGCGAAGGAAAGCGAAAACCGGGCGATATGGAAGCCATCTTAAAAAGTCAAAACCGCAAGATGGCGGGGCCGACGGCCATGGCGCACGGGCTGATGTTGTGGGAAGTATTGTATCCCGAATAGCCTATATTTTTTCTTGATATTGCAACAGATTTGTTGTAAAATATTACTTGGCGTTTCTTGATGGCTAACCCACGGCCCCGGTCGGGAAACACCAGATCAAGTTGACTTGCGAACAGATTATGAACCAACAGTAATGTTGTTATATTTAGGAGGATTAACATGCGTACCACATATATGGCGAAGCCAAACGAAGTTGAGCGTAAATGGTACATTATCGACGCTGACGGCAAAACGCTCGGACGCCTTGCCAGCGAAGCGGCGAGCATCATCCGTGGCAAGCATAAGCCTGAATTTACGCCTCATGTAGATACCGGCGATTTCGTAATCATCATCAATGCCGAGAAGATCGTTCTGACCGGCAAGAAGATGCAAAACAAAATGTACTACCGTCACTCCCTGTATCCGGGTGGTTTGAAAGTGACGTCCGCTCAAGATATGATCAAAAACAAGCCTGAGCGCGTACTTGAGCTTGCTATTCACGGCATGCTTCCGAAAAACCGTCTTGGCGACAGCATGAAGACGAAGCTGAAAGTATACGCGGGCAGCGAACATCCGCATCAAGCACAAAAACCAGAAGTTTGGGAACTTCGCGGTTAAGGTAAAGGGAGGACTTTTTTGTGGCACAAGTTCAATACTATGGAACAGGTCGTCGTAAGCACTCCGTAGCTCGTGTGCGTCTTGTACCGGGCGAAGGTAAAATTATTATCAACAAACGCGACATCAACGATTATTTCGGTTTGGAGACGCTGAAGCTGATCGTGAAGCAGCCTTTGAACCTGACGGAAACTCTCGGCAAGTACGACGTGCTCGTTATCGCTAACGGCGGCGGAACTTCCGGCCAAGCGGGTGCTATCCGTCATGGCATTTCCCGCGCTCTTCTGAAAGCTGATCCGGAATTCCGCGGTCCTCTGAAGAGAGCAGGTTTCCTGACGCGCGATCCTCGCATGAAGGAACGGAAGAAATACGGCTTGAAAGCCGCACGTCGCGCACCTCAATTCTCCAAGCGTTAATTGTATCTTTATCCATCGGCCCTTCTGCTTATGCAGAAGGGTTTTTTGCTTTTTTTCGCACCAGATCAAGGGTTGGAAAATAATATAGATGAGAGCCCATGAATAATTAGAAATACGTTGACATCCCATCACAAGTCGTTATATAGTAGTGTAAAATACTTTAATCCATATTGAATTAATCGGAATTGAGCAGGGAGGCTAATGAGAATGAATTTGTTTGAAAAAGAAGCTTTGATTAACAAAGCCGCGGAAGAATTTGAATCGCAGTCCCCGGAAGCACTTTTAAAGTGGGCCGTAGAGAAGTTTCCGAGCATCACGCTCGCTTGCAGCTTCGGAGCGGAAGACGTCGTGCTCGTCGACATGCTGCAGAAAATCAGCCCGAAAACGGACATTTTCTACCTGGATACGAACGTGCATTTTAAAGAAACCTATGAAACCAGGGACCGTCTGGAACAGCATTACGGTTTGAAATTTGTCCAAGTGCTGCCGAAGCTGACGCTCGAAGAGCAAGCAGCGCAGCATGGGGAAGAACTGTGGAAATCCGATCCGAACAAATGCTGCGGTATCCGTAAAGTCGATCCGTTGACTGAGATTTTGGGCAAATACGATGCGTGGATCACGGGTATTCGCCGCGATCAGGCTCCGACCCGTGCAAATGCGAAAAAAGTGGAATACGACGTTAAATTCGGCTTGGTGAAGTTTAATCCGCTGGCCAGCTGGACTTCCGAAGATGTATGGAACTACATTCGCGATAACGAAGTCATTTATAATCCGCTGCATGACCAAAACTATCCGAGCATCGGCTGCGAGCACTGCACGCGCCCTGTAGCGCCGGGTGAAGATCCGAGAGCGGGAAGATGGTCCGGTTTTGAAAAAACCGAGTGCGGTTTGCATAAATAATTGCTTGTAAAGCCAGCCTTGGGCTGGTGCAAAAAACTTTAGGAGGGCCGTTCGATGTCGCAAACTATCGCTCCGCATGGAGGAACATTGATCAACCGAATCGTACAAGGGGCTGAGCGGGATCAGCTGCTTGCGGAAGCCCGCACTTTTTTCCAAATTAAAATTAACTCCTGGACGGTTTCCGATCTTGACCTGATCGGAGTCGGTGCTTTCTCGCCGCTAACCGGGTTTATGGAAGAAGCCGATTATAACTCTGTAGTCGAGCGGATGAGACTCGCAAATGGCACCGTATGGAGCATTCCGATCACGCTCGCCGTGGAAGAAGCCGTTGCCAGCCAGCTTAAGGTCGGTCAGCAAGTGGCGCTGGTCGGAGAGGAAGACGGCGTCATTTACGGAACACTCGATGTAAAGAGCATCTATCAAGTAGATCAGCAGCGCGAAGCGGTCAACGTTTTCAAAACCGCCGACGAAGCACACCCCGGCGTGCAAAAGCTGTATTCCCGTCCGTCTACTTACGTGGGAGGTCCCGTTCAAATACTTAACCGGCCGAAGCCGAAGAAATTCGAAGATTACTATTTCGATCCGGCCGAAACCCGCCGCATTTTTGCAGAAAAGGGATGGAAAACTGTCGTTGGTTTCCAAACGAGAAACCCGGTCCATCGCGCTCACGAGTATATCCAAAAGTGCGCTATGGAAATCGTCGACGCGTTGTTCCTGAACCCGCTCGTCGGAGAAACGAAATCCGACGACATCTCTGCAGACGTACGGATGAAAAGCTACCTGGTGCTGCTCGAGAACTACTACCCGAAGGATCGCGTCTTCCTGGGCGTATTCCCCGCAGCGATGAGATACGCAGGTCCCCGCGAAGCGATTTTTCATGCGATGGTTCGCAAAAACTACGGCTGCACCCATTTCATCGTCGGTCGTGACCACGCCGGCGTAGGCGACTACTACGGCACATACGAAGCGCAGGAAATTTTCAGCAACTTCACGAAAGAAGAGCTTGGCATCCAACCGCTGTTCTTCGAGCACAGCTTCTTCTGCACCAAGTGCGGCAATATGGCTTCGACCAAAACATGCCCGCACGATAAAGCCGATCATTTGCATCTTTCCGGCACCAAAGTTCGCGCTCTGCTGCGTGACGGCCAGTGCCCGCCGCCGGAGTTTTCCCGCCCGGAAGTCGCGAAAGTGCTGATCGAAGGCATGAGCGAGCAAGCCCAGGCTACTCCGCAATAATGGCTTTTCCTATATAGACAAAGGTATATTTGTCCACCTCGTCCCATAAGATGATAAAGAGTCTATGGGGATGTGAGGTGGATTTTTTCATGTTCAAGCGAAGAAAACGAGTCATCGTCTGGCTGACGGCACACAGCGGATTCAAACTGCTGATGTCGGCGGCGCTCGTGGCACTCATGGTTTTTGTATTTACGTACGAATTGCCATCTACAAAAACCTGGACCTACTGGACGATGCCGCTTTCAGGCAAAACGATCGCCATCGATGCGGGTCATGGAGGACCGGACGGCGGCGCGGAGACAAAGGACGGCACCGTTCAGGAAAAAGATATCAACTTGGCGATTTCGCTTTATTTGCGCGATTATTTGCAGCAGGCCGGGGCCATTGTGGTTATGACCCGGGAAGAGGATAAAGACCTGGCCGATCCCGGTACAAAGGGCTACAGCAAACGTAAAACCGAAGATTTGATGAAGCGGGCCCAGTTTATTCAGCAAAAAAAATCCGACTTGTTCATATCGATTCATATGAACGCTATTCCGTCGTCCAAGTGGCGTGGGGCACAAACCTTTTTTTATCCGAATCATGAAGATAACCCGGTATTAGCAACGCTCATCCAAGAAGAGATTAAACGAAACCTGGAAAATACCGATCGGGTGGCGAAGAGAGTGGACGGAGAGATTTTCCTGCTGAAAACGTTGAAAATCCCCAGCGCATTGGTGGAGGTGGGCTTCCTCTCCAACCCGGAGGAAGCCAGGCAGCTCGTCGATCCGATGTACCAGAAGAAAGTGGCGGCATCCATTTATCAAGGCATCCTGCGCTACTACTCCGGGGAAAAGATAGGATCGTATTAAAAATGTGGTATAATGTACCTTGGTACCAAAAAACCGATGCCGAGGTGTAAAACAGTGCTGAACAAAGAAAGCTTGCTGGCCGCAGCCGAACATATTCAGGATGCTGAATATCATGTTAGTCTGACGGCATTGCAGTTCATTAGAGATATTATGATCAAGGACAGATCCGTATCCGCCACGGTGCTTTTGACGAAAGAGGACGAGGCTTACAAGCAGTCTCTGGAAGAGGCGGTTAAAGAAGCTTTTCGCAAAGCCGGCGCCGAAGAGGTCCATCTGCGCTTTCGGACGGCGACCGAATATGAACGAACGGAGGCTGCGAAGAAGCTGCAGGCGGAGGCCTCGCAAACCGCATCCGAGGCGGTCAACATCCTTGATCCGCAGCATGGCGTGACGTTTATAGCGGTTGCCAGCGGCAAGGGAGGCGTAGGCAAATCGACGGTAACGGTAAACCTCGCCGTCGCTCTTGCACGGCTCGGAAAACGCGTAGGTATTATCGACGCGGACATTTACGGCTTCAGCGTTCCCGATATGATGGGAATCGAAGAGCGGCCGCAAATGGCGGATCAGCGTATTTTGCCTGTCGAACGATTTGGCGTTAAAGTGATGTCCATGGGGTTTTTTGTCGAAGATAACGCTCCGATTATTTGGCGGGGACCGATGCTCGGCAAAATGCTTCGCAATTTCTTTAACGAAGTAACCTGGGGCGAGCTCGATTACATGCTGCTTGACCTTCCTCCGGGAACCGGCGACGTCGCGCTCGACGTGCACCAGATGATTCCCCAAAGCGAAGAAATCATCGTCACCACCCCGCATGCCACAGCTGCATTCGTCGCCGCGAGAGCGGGCGCCATGGCTGTTCATACCAATCATAAAATATTAGGCGTTGTCGAGAACATGGCTTATTATGAGTGCGGAAAATGCGGCGAAAGAGATTACGTTTTCGGCCGCGGAGGCGGAGCAAAGCTCGCGGAGGAGCTCCATACCGATCTGCTGGCGCAAATCCCGCTTGGAGCTCCGGACAATCATATTGCGGAGCCGGACTATTCCCCGTCCGTGTATAAACCGGAAACCCCAACGGGGCAGCTGTATATGGAACTCGCTCGGGCCGTTATCGCAAAGCATTGAAAAAAAGGACTGCATTCGCCGGATAAACGGCTTGCAGTCCTTTTTGTTTACGTGATTCCAGGTTCCATTAAGATTGCTTTTTCTTATCTTTTTTATTGTCGCTGTCACCGCCGCTGTCGCTTGAATCACTGCCATCGCCGCCATCGCCGCCGCCTTGCCCCTGCCCTTGACCCTGTCCTTGCCCTTGGTTTTGCCCCTGACCTTGCCCTTGACCTTGCCCTTGACCTTGACCGCCGCCTTGGGCTTGAGTGGTCGGCTGGCTTTGCGAGCGCAGCTGCTCTTCGATCGCTTTTTTCATCAAATTGATCATTTCGGTACGGAACAGAGGGCTTTGCATCGATTCCTGAATGACGGACATCATCTGCTGCCTGTATTGCGGACCTTTCATCGTATCCAAAAATATGCGCTCCGCTTCCGGGCTCTTCATCAGATCGACCATCGATTTTTGATAATCGGGGTCTTTCATTAAGTCTTTTTGCAGCTGTTTGTTTTCTTTCTGGATCGCTTTGGCGAAATCTCCGGCAAACTTCGGATCCTGCATCATTTGCGTAAGAAATTTCGTATTATTGGTATCGGTCAAAATATCTTTGACCGCAAGCTGCAGCTGCTGAATGTCGCCCGCTGACATAACCTTCAGCCCGCCGCTTTGACCGCTTTGGCCCGTAGAAGCAATGCCGCTGGATGTTGCCGCCGCATCTGCAATGGCCTTTTTGCCGTCTTCCGTTTTTAAAATATCCAGAACCATCGATTTGGTTTCTTTATAGCTCATTGCACCGCCTTGCTGAGAACCGCCGGCATTTTCGCTTCCGCAAGAACTCAAAATAAGGACGACGAGAATGGCTGGAAATAAACGCGCCCACGTAGTCATATTTCATCCATACTCCCTTCCTGATTATATATGTAGTATCTACTGTTCTTTGGGGTTTATGAGAGAGGCTGTTGGCTTTTTGTTGTGAAGGTTGGTACAATTAAGAATCGGAATAAACCGGCAGGAATGACGTAGGGGGTTAATTCGCGTGACTTTGCGCAAATGGTTTCATTTATTTTGGACAACTTTGTTGATTGGAGCGGCGGCAGGTGGACTCATAGGCATCTTACTTCAGGCATTCGATAAAGAATTTGCGTTTATGGGCATATCCGCAATGGGCTACAACGCCATGTGGATGCTTATCGGAGGCGCAACCATAAGCGTTTTGAGCCAAATGGGTTTTTTTGCTTATTTAATCGTGCGGTTTATAGCGATGGGAATCATCAGAAACAAATGGATGTGGGACACGCTGCAGATCATTATTGTCGTGATTTCTTTATTTGACTTGGCTTACTTGCGGTACGACAGCTTCGGGTCGGAAAAAGGAATTTGGGGTTATCTGCTTCTTCCGGTCGTCCTTTTGGCCCTGGCATGGGGAACCGCGTATTGGAAAGTGAAGCTGACCAACAAACACGGGTTCATACCGACGTTTTTTTTCATGACGACCGTAACGATCCTGGAAGCCGTTCCGGCGCTTAAACTGGACAACTTTGCATCGACGTTATATATGCTGTTCCCGCTGGTCGCCTGTAATGCATGGCAAATTCTCATTTTACACAAAGTATTGCAAACGAAAAAAGAGCCCGTCTAAGGCTCTTTTTTGAACAATTTTTTATTTTACCTCAAGCTGCTTCATCGTTTTATCTTCAACCGGCGGTTTGTTGTCGACTTGCGATTGCTTGAGGAGATCGCTGACCGATACGAATTCATAGCCCTTGGCGCGCAGCTGATCGATGATGATCGGCAAAGCCTCATGGGTTTGCTTCACGGAATCGCTGGCATGAAGCAGAACGATGTCTCCGGGATGCGCTTTGGATACAACGCGGCTTACGATATTATCGACGCCTTTGTTCATCCAATCCATCGAATCGGTATCCCATTGGATTACGGTGTAGTTCAGGTCGTTTGCGATCCGCAGCACCCTTTTGTCAAAATCGCCGTTGGGCAATCTCAGCAAATGGGGAGGTTGTTTGGTGACGTCGGTCAATATTTGATGTGCGGTTTGAATCTGATTGCGAATTTCTTCGTCACTCAGGCTGCTGTAGTTGACATGCTTATGGCCGTGGCTGCCGATCTCGTAACCCGCCTTGGCGATTTTTTCGACAATTTGCGGATGAGTTTTTGCCCAAGGGGACG
>NZ_JALRMO010000001.1:5367500-5510000 GCF_023276405.1 Paenibacillus hamazuiensis | reverse complement strand
AACCGTTATGAGCAATGGGGTGACGCAGAAGGGTAGTGACGCGGACTGATGGATGTCCGTCCAAGCAGTAAGGCTGGTGCGTAGGCAAATCCGCGCATCGATAAGGCTGAGCTGTGATGGGGAGGGAAACTTCGGGAGTACCGAAGGTCATGATCTCAAGCTGCCAAGAAAAGCCTCTAGCCAGGGAGAAGGTGCCCGTACCGCAAACCGACACAGGTAGGCGAGAAGAGAATTCTAAGGCGCGCGGAAGAACTCTCGTTAAGGAACTCGGCAAAATGACCCCGTAACTTCGGGAGAAGGGGTGCCCCGGTAAGGTGAATAGCCGGAGGGGGCCGCAGTGAAAAGGCCCAAGCGACTGTTTAGCAAAAACACAGGTCTGTGCGAAGCCGCAAGGCGAAGTATACGGGCTGACGCCTGCCCGGTGCTGGAAGGTTAAGGGGAGCGGTAAGGTGCAAACCGAAGCTGTGAACCGAAGCCCCAGTAAACGGCGGCCGTAACTATAACGGTCCTAAGGTAGCGAAATTCCTTGTCAGGTAAATTCTGACCCGCACGAATGGCGTAACGACTTGGGCGCTGTCTCGACGAGAGATCCGGTGAAATTTTAATACCTGTGAAGATGCAGGTTACCCGCGACAAGACGGAAAGACCCCATGGAGCTTTACTGCAGCTTGATATTGGACTTTGGTACGATCTGTACAGGATAGGTGGGAGCCTTTGAAGCATGAGCGCCAGCTTGTGTGGAGGCGACGTTGGGATACCACCCTGATCGTATCGGAGTTCTAACCTGGTACCCTGATCGGGTATGGGGACAGTGTCAGGTGGGCAGTTTGACTGGGGCGGTCGCCTCCTAAAGAGTAACGGAGGCGCCCCAAGGTTCCCTCAGAATGGTTGGAAATCATTCGAAGAGTGCAAAGGCAGAAGGGAGCTTGACTGCGAGACAAACAGGTCGAGCAGGGACGAAAGTCGGGCTTAGTGATCCGGTGGTACCGAATGGAAGGGCCATCGCTCAACGGATAAAAGCTACCCTGGGGATAACAGGCTTATCTCCCCCAAGAGTCCACATCGACGGGGAGGTTTGGCACCTCGATGTCGGCTCATCGCATCCTGGGGCTGAAGTAGGTCCCAAGGGTTGGGCTGTTCGCCCATTAAAGCGGTACGCGAGCTGGGTTCAGAACGTCGTGAGACAGTTCGGTCCCTATCTGTCGCGGGCGTAGGAAATTTGAGAGGAGCTGTCCTTAGTACGAGAGGACCGGGATGGACGTACCGCTGGTGTACCAGTTGTCTCGCCAGAGGCACGGCTGGATAGCCAAGTACGGAAGGGATAAGCGCTGAAAGCATCTAAGCGTGAAGCCCCCCTCAAGATGAGATTTCCCAGTATGTAAGACCCCTTGTAGACGACGAGGTAGATAGGTTCGGGGTGGAAGCGCGGCAACGTGTGGAGCTGACGAATACTAATCGGTCGAGGGCTTAACCATATTACCCAAGAAAGTGAAGCGAAGCGTTGTAGCTTATGCCGATTACTTTCTCGGGGCCCAAAAGGATAAATTCTAAAGCGTAACTTGAAGTGATTCGCATCTAGTTTTCAGGGAGCAAGATGCTCCCGAAGCGAGTTTTGTTTAAGACAAAACTCATGTTTGGTGACGATGGCGGAGGGGAACCACGCGTACCCATCCCGAACACGACCGTTAAGCCCTCCAGCGCCGATGGTACTTAGACCGCAGGGTCTTGGGAGAGTAGGACGTCGCCAAGCAGCCCAAAGCACGTTCGACCTTCGCAGGTCGAGTACATGTGAGAGTCGAACGTTGCAAAAAAGGCAATATTAACTAAATATTCCCCGATAGCTCAGTCGGTAGAGCACTCGACTGTTAATCGAGTTGTCACAGGTTCGAGTCCTGTTCGGGGAGCCATGGAGAGGTGTCCGAGTTGGCCGAAGGAGCACGATTGGAAATCGTGTAGGCGTCACAAGCGTCTCGAGGGTTCGAATCCCTCTCTCTCCGCCACTATTTATTACGGCCCGTTGGTCAAGGGGTTAAGACACCTCCCTTTCACGGAGGTAACAGGGGTTCGAATCCCCTACGGGTCATTTAGTCTCCGCATATTTTTACGGAGACTCCACTATGGAGGCTTAGCTCAGCTGGGAGAGCATCTGCCTTACAAGCAGAGGGTCGGCGGTTCGATCCCGTCAGCCTCCACCATATATGATATTTAATCGACGCGGGGTGGAGCAGCCCGGTAGCTCGTCGGGCTCATAACCCGAAGGCCGCAGGTTCAAATCCTGCCCCCGCAACCAACTTTTCTATCGCGGAGCCGTGGTGTAGAGGCCTAACATGCCTGCCTGTCACGCAGGAGACCGCGGGTTCGAATCCCGTCGGCTCCGCCATTTAACATCTCGTAAGGGATGAGAACCCAATGTTTTCAGGGTTCGATGAAGTATATTAGCATGGCTCGGTAGCTCAGTCGGTAGAGCAGAGGACTGAAAATCCTCGTGTCGGCGGTTCGATTCCGTCCCGAGCCACCATTTTTCGTTGTAAGTTAGCCGCTGTAGCTCAATTGGTAGAGCAACTGACTTGTAATCAGTAGGTTGGGGGTTCAAGTCCTCTCGGCGGCACCATTGGTAATTTGGAGGCTTAGCGAAGTGGCCAAACGCAGCAGACTGTAAATCTGTTCTCGTACGAGTTCGGTGGTTCGAATCCATCAGCCTCCACCACTTTTTAATCTCATAGGGGCATAGTTTAAAGGTAGAACAAAGGTCTCCAAAACCTTTGGTGTGGGTTCGATTCCTGCTGCCCCTGCCAATCAATATGGCGGTCGTGGCGAAGTGGCTAACGCATCGGATTGTGGCTCCGACATTCGAGGGTTCAATTCCCTTCGATCGCCCCATTTTTTTATAAATCGTTGGGGATTAGCCAAGCGGTAAGGCAACGGACTTTGACTCCGTCATGCCTAGGTTCGAATCCTAGATCCCCAGTGTATACTAATGCGGAAGTGGCTCAGGGGTAGAGCATCGCCTTGCCAAGGCGAGGGTCGCGGGTTCGAATCCCGTCTTCCGCTCCAAGGCGCCATAGCCAAGTGGTAAGGCAGAGCTCTGCAAAAGCTTTACCCCCAGTTCGAATCTGGGTGGCGCCTCCATTTTTTTAGCCGGAGTGGCGGAATCGGCAGACGCACAGGACTTAAAATCCTGCGGTAGGTGACTACCGTACCAGTTCAAGTCTGGTCTTCGGCACCACTCAACGACAACATGTGCCCTTAGCTCAGCCGGATAGAGCGTTTGACTACGAATCAAAAGGTCAGGAGTTCGAATCTCTTAGGGCACGCCATTTTTTTTTTGATCTTTAATTTCATAAGCCGGTGTGGCGGAATTGGCAGACGCGCGCGACTCAAAATCGTGAGGGAAACCGTGGGGGTTCGAGTCCCTTCACCGGCATCGAATGAAAATCGAGTAGGCCCATGAATGAATTCATGGGCCTCTCACAGAACCGGACGTGCGGGTCATCGCATCCGGCTCCTCCGCGCTTATCCCCGCTGGGGATGATGTTCATTATAGATGTCTACGAGAAAAACGAGACCTCTTTCTCTGAACCAATCGTTTGGCATTGCAACACTGGCTGGCTTGGATAGCGAGCTTCTCCATGCGAACATACGCATCTTGGGAAGCTCTCCCCTCCACTTATTCTTTCTTAGTGCCCTGTAGAAGTTCTTCGGCTTTTTCCAGCTCCGCAACTGTACCATCCGGAGCCTTCTCCTTATCCATGCATCGTACTCTCTCATCAGACTTCCTACGTTGCCCCAGCCAAAATAGCTACCCCATCCACGTAAATATGGATTCAACTTCTTTCGGATCAGCTGTTCCACATTCACCGTTTGGTTCCGCCGCGTAATTGCTTTCACGCGTTCTTTAAATTTCTGTTTGGCTTTCGAGGATGGAGTAACCCAAAATCCCGGTTTAAACTCATGACCTAGGAACATAAAGGACTGTTCCAAGTTGTTCACGATCTTGGTTTTCTCCGGGTGTACTTTGAGCCCAAGCTCTTGTTCCAGTAGACGAATAACACCTTGGAGTACCCTCTCTGCCCCCTTTTGGGATTTGCAGCAGATCACAAAATCATCGGCGTACCGTGTTATACGGTGCTTCCGTTCAGTCATGAGCTTATCCAGCGGGTTTAGGTAGATATTCGCCAAAAGCGGACTAATAACCCCACCCTGTGGACTTCCTTGCTCGTTCAGGTGAAAACTTCCGTTCTCCATGACTCCGGACTTTAAGAAGCTTTCTATGAGCTTTAGGACACTACCATCCACCACTTCTTCCTTGACGGCCTTAAGCAACTTGTCATGTGGAATGAGATCGAAATACGATTTCAGGTCGGCGTCGATCACATAAACGTATCCATCCATGAGATCTTTCCGAATGTTCTCCAGCGCCATGTGTGCACTGCGTCCCGGGCGAAACCCAAAACTACACTCCATAAATGTCGCCTCGTAAATCGGTTCGAGGATTCGGCGGGTCGCCGCCTGTACTACGCGATCGCGAATTGCGGGTATCCCGAGCGGCCTTTGACCCCCATTTTCCTTGGAAATGTACATGCGCCTGACCGGCATCGGCTTGTATGCCTTCGCCCGCAGCTCCTGCTGAAGCGTTCTTAAGTTACGCTCCAGTTCACTCTCGAATACCTTTATGGTCACTCCGTCTACTCCCGCTGCTCCCCGGTTGCGCTTGACCTCCCGGAATGCCTCCTCAAGGTTCGGCATCGCCCATATCTTGTCGATGAGGCTGTGCCATCTGCGTTTTCTCGGGACTTCTACTCCCTCACGAAAGCCTACCTCTCCTTTTCCTTCCTTCATGTCTCGTGTTCCTTCCCTTTCAGTTTCCGGACGTATAGCTAATCTTTCAGCCTTTCCGGTTCCCCTTCGGTACTCCGCCCCAGACGGCCTACCCTTTTGTTCAGCCCCGGCTCTTCGCTCTTCTTGGCTCCCCGGCTTCTGTCTGGCACATGACGGCTTCCTAGGTGGTTATGCTTTTCTTCCACGGTTCCGGGCTTCGCACCAAGTCTTTGCCTTTTGGGTCTAAGCTTGCACCGACAACGTTGGTGTCGGTTCACTTGCCATTGCGGCTTTTCCGGCAAGCTTTCTCACTACTATCCCTTCGTATGACTGCTCACCATCCATCATTCTGTCTTAGCCCTATAAGCCTTGAAAAGAGTTTACCGCTATGCGGAAGACGATAAGCCCTCCTTGGGTCACGTCATCGTCTTTCCCCCGAATCCAGTCCTCCTAACTTTCGAAGCCTATGGTGGTATAGGACGTCCCCTTCTCTTGCAGGGTTATCCGGCTTCGCCAGCCAACATGGTTCATGCCGCCTGTTCCGGGTTTTGCCTTCTGATCCTCCGCACCCTCCCTTACGGCCAGAGCACTACCAGTCGGCTATGCGCTTCCGCCACCCCGCGGTGCGCTCGGGACTTTCACCCGTTAGTACGATGCGCTGCCAAGCGCACAAGACCGCAAAGGATATCGGATATCCTTTGCGGTCTTTTCCGCTTATAAGATTCAGAAAGCATAATTTTGATCTTTCAAGAAAAGCTTCCGTTTAGACCCGAGTATCTTAGCTTTTCCTACAAGCGAAAACCGGACAGCTGCTGCTCGGCGATTTGCACCATGCGGCGGACCATATGTCCCCCGATAGCGCCGGTATCGCGAGTGGCCATGTAACCGTAGTATCCGTCCTGCGGCACTTGAATGCCTAACTCCTGGGCGACTTCAAACTTCAATTGCTCCATGGCTCTTGTCGCTTGCTGAACGACCAGTTGGTTGCTCGAACGACTTTGACCACGTCCCATATTGATTTCACCTCCTGAAGTAGTTGCATTCTTATTATGGTTGGATGTTTTCCAAAATATGCATTCCCGTCCCCTATTTTCCTGATAAACCGCAGGCTGCTCCATGGTACAATGGAATGCGGGGGAATGTCTATGATTATCGCACCGATGATGCTCGAAAGTGCCGAAAATCCGTTTGACGCAAGAGATTATATATTCGAGCCGAAAGTGGAAGGACTCCGCGTGATATTAACCCGAACGGAGATAGAGACCAGATTGTTATCGCATAAAAAATATGAAGTCACTCGATTGTTCCCGGAACTTCACTGCGTCCCCGTTGAAGGGAATGTCATCCTGGATGGGGTCGTGTGCCGTATAGACCCGGAAAGCGGCTTTTATGACGGTGCTCCAGTTGCGGAAAGAATGCGCTTTAGCAAAAGAAAGCAGATAGAGGCGGCAGTCCGCAACTGTCCTGTGATCTTTACCGTTTTCGATGTTCTTTCCTATAAAGACAGGGATTTACGAAAGCTGCCGCTTATGAAAAGAAAATCGATTTTGGAGTCGATTTTAACGGAAAATGAATTTTTTCAAAAAATATCTTATATCGAGAACGAAAGAGATCTGGTTTATAGCGCTATGTTTAACCGCGAACCGGAAGGCTTGATCGCTAAAAGAAAAGACAGCAGGTATGTAGGAAGAAGGTCCCACGATTGGGTGCATTTGATCAGCCCGGAGACAAAGGCCAAATCCATACTTCCAGTCGTTTTGAAAAATGAAGATGAGGTTTTTGACCCGACGGCTTGATCGATTGAGCTGTCATCATGGTATTCAGTCCGATATCGGCTTCTGCCTGCTGCAGCGGCCACGGCAGGTGAAGTATATCCCCCCGCACAACTTCCCTCTTACGATTTGTCGTATACAGACAGTATCGCTCGGTAAGCCAATATTCCCATGATCCCTGCGAGGCATAAAAAACGGGAGAAACAGGTTTATATCGTCCTTCGAATGCAACCGGAGTTTCGGTTGTATTTTTTCTGCGGCTTCGGTAACGGATGATTCCGTCCTCATTTGTGCATTCCATTTCTGCATAGAAATACGGAAGATGAAAAAACGTTTTGGCAGTCTGCACTGCCAGCCGGTTGGCCGCGTCGAGGCTGAAAAAATAAACACCCGGTTTACCGTTTACGGTAACGTAGGTTCTTACGTTGATTTCGGGAAAACGATCGGTAAACGGGATAGGAGGCAGGCCTCGCAGCCGTATACCGCTCATCCTGAAAGGCACGACGCCGATCCAGGCGAAGCCGTCGAACGTATCGAGCGTCATTCCGGAAGGAATCATTTCACGGATTTCCTGAGGGCGGACCGGCCAGTGTGCAAACAGAAGGTCGTGCCAAATTTGCTTCATGATCCAGGACGATTCAGGGACGGGCCACGGACGGTGGGCTTGAGAAACGGGCAGCTTCAATGTAAGGACAACTCCTTAAGACTTATTTTTATCGATTCCATGAAATTTTGTCCAATTTGTTAGTGCCTAATTTCGACTGATATGGTAAAATAGTAGTACAACTCACGACTCACAGGCAAGTCAAATCCGAAACGGCAAACCTATTGAAAAATAGGGACGCAAAGCTTCAGGCCTAAAGGAGAATCCAATGGCGGCTGAGTTACCGAAATTTGTGTTTTCTATTCCTGAGAGTGTATTCAGAAATAGCGACCACCCGTTTCGGGTGGTTTTTTTTGCATAAAACGGAGGGATTTCTGATGCAAGCGGCTTATATTAATCCTTTTCTCGCTTCGTCGGTGATGGTTATCGAGCAGCTTATCAACGTAAAGCCGACTGTCGGCGAATTGAAGATTTTGGATGTCTCCATGGGGGGCGATCACATCTGGCTGAAAATAGGTTTAATCGGACAGATGAAGGGAGACATAATTTTTGGCTTCCCGGAGCAGGTTGCGCTGAAGATCGTGTCCGGAATGATGGGCGGCTTTCAAGTGACGCAGTTCGACGAGCTCAGTCAAAGCGCCATAGGCGAGCTGGGCAATATGATCAGCGGAAATGCCAGCACGATGCTCTACAATGAAGGCATCGAGATTGACATTACGCCTCCTAACCTGATTCAAGGTGAGATGACCGGAGTGAAAAAAGCATTTTCGATTCCTCTCAATTTGCCGGATATCGGCGGATTTCATATTTACGTCATGGCCTAGTACATAGATCGTTCGGTTGAGGTTAACCTATGGAATAAGCACGGCTGAGGGATGAACTTCATCTGTGCTTATAAGCTGGTTATAGGAGGTTAACCGTAATGGCTCGAAGAAGGAGCAATCGACGACTCGTCGTACCCGGCGCGGAGCATGGTGTTGACCAGTTCAAAGCACAAGTGATGAAACAGAAAGGTTATCAGACTTCGCCGGACCGGCCCGATCAGGTCAAATATGAGGTGGCACGAACGCTTGGCATACCGCTGGAGCCGGGGAATAACGGAAACCTGACCACAGAGCAGGCGGGAAAAATCGGCGGTCAGATCGGCGGTACGATGGTACGGGAAATGATTAAGATGGCCCAGCAGCATTTGGCCGGACCAAGACGTTAATGGAAAAGGAGCTCAGGGCCGCACATCTGCGGCATTGGCTCCTTTTTGCTTGCTTTGCTTACTCGTGGAGGCTGCGGCTTACTTCTCCTCTTCCTTTTCCTCCTGGTCTTCCTGATCGCTTTGATCGGCATTGATAATGACCGTGTATTGCATATTATCATGTTTAATGACTTGGGCCACTTCGATATAAGGAGTTCCGAGCTCCTGTTCGGCATCTTCGACCAGCTGCTGCAGCTTCTGGCTCAGGCTGGCGTTCCAATCCAAGGTGACGTCCACAAAATATTGTTGAATCATGGTTGTAAGTATACTCCTTTCGCGAAATCACTTCTGTTTCGATTCATGCAGCAGCTCGGGCAGCGTGACAAGCTCCAGACCTTTGGCCCGCAGCTGCTCGATGATGCCGGGCAGCGCCTGCACGGTTCCGGATAAATCCTGGCCGTCGCCTCCGCCCGAATGCTGAAGGATGATAGCTCCGGCCCGGGCATCCTTCATGACGTTATAGGTGACTTGCTGTGCATTCAATTGCCGCCAATCCTGAGAGTCAACATTCCAGTTGACGACAAGCATACGCTCAGCCGCCGCCCATTTCAGCTGGCTTTCGCTGATTTCTCCATAAGGGGGGCGCAAAAATCGCGGACTGTATCCTGTCAACCTTTTAATAATCGCGTCGGTTTTACGGATTTGCGATTTATATTTTTCATCGGGCAGCTTGGGGAGCAGCGCATGATCATAAGAATGATTGCCGATCACATGCCCTTCCCGAACCATTCGTTTCACCAGCTGAGGATGTTTTTCGGCCCGGGAGCCTACGATGAAAAACGTCGCCTTCACATGGTATTTCTTTAATATATCCAATACTTGAGGGGTATACTTATCGTCCGGCGCATCGTCGAAGGTAAGCGCGGCTTTAGGGGCGCTGACAGGCGATTTCAGCATAAAGATGCCCGGATATTTCTTCGTCAGTTCCGCAATGGTCAGCTTGCGTTCGCTGTTTTTTGCGGATACCGCAGGGGCGGAGGGGGCATTTTCTTTCTTCGTTTTAGGTTTAGGCTCCTCCCGGGACGGCTGATTTGGCGGTGCAGGTACAGGCTGGGGCACGGCTTGCGGAGCCGGGCTCAGGTTCGGAACGGCATCTCCGGTTTGGGGGATTCCCGTACGCGGGAGAGCCGGATTCCATTTTGGGCCTATGGGTTCCTCGTACTGGAAAGGGATTGGGAACGGAATCAGATCTTGCTGCCGGGAAACGATAGATTTCATTTCCGGCCTAGGTTCCGCCGAGTTGCCAAACCTGCAGCCAGACAGCATAGAAAGGGAAAGCAGGCCAAGGAAGAGGAGGATCGGTTTGCGCATGGATCGAAGGTTCCCCCTTTTCTCGTGTCGTTGCTTTTAGTTTGCGAAAAAAGGGGGAGTTTATCCTTGGAATTGTTAAGTCGTTATTCCTTCGTATATCATCCGCAGGGCTACGAGAAGGAAGGTGACTCGCAGTACCCACATCAGTTTTTTGGTGCTGAGCATTCCGGCGATTTTGGCGCCGAGCCAGCCTCCGACGAGCGCGCTGGGAGCGAGTCCCGCCACCATGATAAGGTCCACTTCGCCGAGGCTGAAGTGGGTAACGCTGCCCATGATGGAGGAGAGGAAGATGACGAACATCGACGTCGCCGTCGCTACATGGGGCGGGTAACGGAACAGCAGCACCATTGCAGGGACGAACAGGGAACCTCCGCCGATGCCGAACAGACCGGATACCAGCCCGACGAGAAGCCCGATGACGAGTGCCGGAACGATGCTGTACCCGTAAGTATGGGTGGCGCCCTTCTGGTCGGTGAAACTGCGCTGAATGCTCCACCGGACGTTCAGCGGTTTCAAATAGTCCCGCAGGATAAGCAGGATTGCCATCAGCAGCATAAACAGGCCGAAATCGGTCTGGAACGATTTCACATCCATAAATTGCGTCAAATACGATCCGAGCATGGCACCGGGACCGCTGGTTATAAAATAAAGCCAGCCGCTTTTAAAATCGACGCGTTTTTGCTTGATGAAGGTCAAGGTGGAAGAGAGGGCGGTAAAAATAAGCACAGCCAGGGAAGTGCCGACGGCCGTCGATACGGAAATGTGCTCACCGAGAAAATAGGGACCGAGATAAACCAGCACCGGCACGATGATGATGCCGCCCCCGAGACCTACGAGACTGCCGAACGTTGCGGATACCAAACCGACGATGATGTAGAAAAAAAAGCTCACCGGAGAAAACCTACTTTCCAAGTTGATGTGTAAATGAAAACCTTCTTGGATTGTAGCATAGTTTTTTCCGGTGAAGAAGTGATACGTTACAGGGCTTCGAGCAGCGGTTTATTCGGCAGGTAGTGAAGCGTTTGAATAAACCGGATCGTTTTCGTTTTGGCGCGCATGACGATGGAATGTGTCTCTGCGCGTTGATCCGTCAAATATTTGACGCCTCCGAGAAATTCTCCCGGCGTGATGCCGGTAGCCGCAAAAATAACGTCTTCGCTGCCGATCATGTCCTGCATCGTCAATATTTTATTAGGATCCGACAGTCCCATCTCAATGCAGCGCTGCCGCTCATCGTCGCTTGCGGGCAGCAGACGTCCCTGCAGTTCACCGCCCAGGCAGATCAGCGCCGCCGCCGCAAGCACGCCTTCAGGCGCGCCGCCCGAGCCGACGTACAGGTCGATGCCCGATTCCGGCATCGCCGGGGCCATCGCTCCGGCTACATCGCCGTCGCTTAAAAATTTGATACGGACGCCGACTTCGCGCAGCGTGCGGATGATCGATTGATGGCGTTCGCGGTCGAGCACCATGACGGTCAGGTTATGCAAATCTTTCCCGAGATGATGAGCCGCTTTCCGCAGCGTTTCCTCAAGCGGGTCGTCCAGCCGCAGCTTTCCGGCCAGCTGCGGTCCTACGGCAAGCTTCTGCATGTACATATCCGGCGCATGCAGCAGATTTCCTTTGTTTGCAACCGCTATGACGGCAAGCGCGTTGTTCAATCCTTTAGCGACAAGTTCGGTGCCTTCGAGCGGGTCGACCGCCACGTCGACTTCGGGTCCCTGCATGCTGCCGACCCGCTCGCCGATGTACAGCATGGGAGCCTCGTCCATCTCTCCTTCGCCGATCACGACCGTCCCCTGAATCGATACGGAATCGAACATCGCTCTCATGGCGGCGGTAGCCGCTCCGTCCGCCTGGTTTTTATCCCCCCGGCCCATCCAGCGGGCTGCGGCAAGCGCCGCCAGCTCCGTAACGCGTACGATCTCCAGTGCCAGTTCTCTCTCCACGATTTCCAGCTCCCTTTCTTTACGTCATAATATAAATAATATGTCATAAATGGTGTTTTTTCAATGATAATTGTGCGTATTAAATAGGGGCGTCTTCGATTGGAGCTGTTATTTTGGTAGATGATCGAAATCGAAGTATGCTACAATGCTTGTAAAGAGGTTTGTAAGGGAGGAAAACGCCATCGAACTGACAGCGAGACAATTGCAGATCGTTCAGCTGGTAAAGCAGCATGCCCCCGTGACGGGGGAACAAATCGCCGAGATGCTGGGCTTGAGCCGTCCGACATTGCGCTCCGATTTGGCGCTGCTTGTGATGCTTGGTTTTATAGATGCAAAACCGAAGGTCGGTTATTTTCTGGGGACGGCGATGGCTTCGGAAGGGCAGGCGTCCCGCCGATTATCCGGGCTGAAGGTGAAGGAAGTGCAGGCGATGCCGGTCGTCATCCGTGAAACGGCTTCGGTTCACGATGCGGTCGTCACGTTATTTCTGGAAAACGTCGGCAGCTTGATTGTCACCGATGAGGAGGGGCATTTGTCCGGAGTCATTTCTCGGAAAGATTTGCTGAAGTTTACGCTGGGCAACCCGGCCGCTTCGACGATGCCGGTCAGCCTCGTCATGACCCGGCAGCCGAACATCATTTGCGCGGAGCCGGACGATTCGGTCCTCGATGCCGCACGCAAGATGATCAACCACCAGGTGGACAGCTTGCCTGTCGTTCAAGAGGGGAAAGACGGCAAGCAGGAGGTTATCGGCCGCATTACGAAAACGATCATGACGAAAGTGCTGCTCGACATCGCGGCGCAACCATAACAGGAGGAGAACGAATGAGCAAGCACAGTTACGAAATTACGATATGCTCCGACTCGGTGGGGGAAACGGCCGAAGCGGTTGTCCGGGCTACGATCCGGCAGTTCGACGCGCACCAGGTCAGGACGAAGCGGATCGGCCATATCAAAAACGAGGATGAAATTCGGGCCATCATGGAGGAAGTGGCGAGAACCGGCGGGTTCGTCGCCTATACGCTCGTCCAGCCCGAGCTGCGCGAGATGATGAAAGAGGAAGCGATCCGCCTCGGCGTTCGTGCGGTCGATATTATGGGGCCGATGATGCAGGCGTTCATCGACACGTTTAACGATTCGCCGAAGCGCCAGCCGGGGCTGCTTCACCAGCTCGACGAAGATTATTTCCGCCGCGTCGAAGCGATCGAATTTGCCGTCAAATGCGATGACGGGCGCGATACGAGCGCGCTGCTGAAAGCGGACATTTTGCTCGTCGGCATATCGCGCACGTCGAAGACGCCGCTCAGCATTTTTTTGGCGCATAAAGGGCTTAAGGTATCGAACCTGCCTCTCGTGCCGGAAGTGAAGGTGCCGAAAGAGCTGTTTCTCGTTCCGGGCGAGCGCATCTTCGGACTTACGATGGATCCGGAGCATCTGCTCAAAATACGGACCGAACGGCTGCGGACCGTAGGGCTCCCCTATGGGGCCAAGTACGCGACGCTGGAGCGCATATCGGAAGAGCTCGACTATGCGCACGGGCTCATGAAGCAAGTCGGATGTTTGATCATCAACGTGACGGATAAGGCGATAGAAGAAACGGCCGGCATTATTATGAGTCATATTAAATAATCTTCATGACGAGACACAGTCCCCGAATATTCGGGGGCTTTTTTTTCGGATAGAGCGACGAACAGGGCTGTTAATGGTTTTGTAATGTTTTCGTAAGGTTCGTTCAACAGTTGTTCGATAGAATGAAAATCAGCGAAAACGGGGGGATGCAGGTGGCTTATAAAATTTTGGTGGCTGACGATGAGGCGAACATTACCGATGTGTGCGCCAGATATTTGGAACGGGAAGGCTATCGGGTCATTGCAGCGTCCGACGGCGAAGAAGCGCTGCGGGAATGGAGGAAGCAATCGCCCGATCTGATCGTACTCGATGTGATGATGCCGGGTAAATCCGGCTTTGAGGTATGTGAGGAAATCCGCAATGAGCAGGAGGTTCCGATCATTATACTCACGGCTCGCGGAGAAGAAATCGACCGCATTATGGGACTGACGCTAGGGGCGGACGATTATTTGACCAAACCTTTCAGCCCGAGGGAGCTGGTGCTGCGGGTCAAGTCGATTTTGCGGCGCTCTGCGCGGCCCCTTTCCGGCGGATCTGCAGAAAACGGGCCGGAAGCGGCCGCTCTTCGCTTCGGGGCGCTGGAAATTCACCCGCTAAGCCGGACGGTGAAGCGCGATAGCCAAGAGATTGAGTTGACGGTGAAGGAGTTTGAACTGCTGTATTTGCTTGCGAGTCATTCCGAACAAGTCTTTTCCCGCAATCAGCTGCTCGAAAAAATATGGGATACCGACTACTACGGCGATACGACGACGGTGACCGTTCATATCCGCAGGCTGCGCGAAAAAATAGAACCTCTCCCGTCACAGCCGATGTTCATTAAAACAGTATGGGGCATCGGCTACAAATTCGAGGGCAGGGAATCCCGATGAAGCTGCGTTCATATTTGCTAATTGCCAGTACGGTCAGCCTGACCATTATTTTGGTCAGCTTGTTTGTTTGTTACCGGTATATGCTGCTGGAGTGGAACGAGGTTATGCTGCTTGGGA
Source organism: Paenibacillus hamazuiensis (assembly GCF_023276405.1). Lineage (NCBI taxonomy): Bacteria > Bacillati > Bacillota > Bacilli > Caryophanales > Paenibacillaceae > Paenibacillus > Paenibacillus hamazuiensis. Next base: position 5,495,685 of record NZ_JALRMO010000001.1, on the reverse strand, counting down.
GCGTAACCATAGGAGCAGCAGCCGTTTCGCTGGTGGTGCATTTTATACTGACGAGGCCTCTGGAAACGTCTATTCGGGCGATGTCGGAAGAGGCGTCGCGTATCGCCGGAGGCCATTTCGAAGGGCAAGTGCCGCTAACGGGACCGCAGGAGTTTCGCCAATTGGCGGCGCGCTTCAACCAGATGTCCGCCGAACTGCAGATCAGCTTTGAACGGCTGCATGCGTCGGAATCGTCCCGGCGTGAGCTCGTTGCAAACGTATCGCATGATTTGCGTACGCCGATGACTTCGATCCAATCGTTTGTAGAAGCGCTGGAGGACGACATCATCCAGGACAAAGAGACGTTTGAGCGTTACCTTCAGACGATTCGCCTGGAAACGAAGCGGCTGAGCCGGCTGATCGACGAGCTGTTCGAGCTTTCGCGGCTTCAGGCGGGTAGCTTGGAATGGGCTCCCGAGCCATGTCATGTCGATAGCCTCATTATTGAAGCACTGCAGAGCCATGCGATTCAATTCGAGGAGAAGATGCTGAAGGTATCGGCGAACGTACTGGACGGTGTGCCTCAGGTGCTCGTCATGCCATTTGAGATCAAGCGGGTGCTGGCCAATTTGCTGGAAAACGCGATCATGCATACGCCGATAGGGGAAACGCTGACGGTAGAGGCGAAACCGGCAGCCAAAAGCGGATATGTGCGCATTTCGGTTAGCGATCAAGGAAAGGGGGTGCCGGAGTCCGACCGGGAACGCATCTTTGAAAGGTTTTACCGGGTGGATGCCGCCAGGACCCGTAAGAGCGGCGGAGCCGGCCTCGGTCTTGCCATCGCCAAATCGATCGTTGAGCGGCATGGCGGAGAAATTGGCGTCGAAAGAGAAGAGCCGCGGGGCAGCCGATTTTGGTTTACCGTTCCGCAGGCATGACCGGGGAATTGTCAGCTCTAGTTAATGGTTTTGTAATGATTGCGTTAGCCGCGCGTAAGATTCCTCCTGTATCTTGGGTTATGCAGCAGCAACAATTACATTGATTCAGGAGGTAGTCGAAGGATGAATCGGATGGCTAAAGTGATGTTTGGTTCCGTTGTAGCACTGATGCTGGTTACTCCGGGATGGGCGGCGGCCGAGGAGATGAAGCCGTCGGTGAATTACGGCAAAGCCGACATGATGATGAAAGACGGGATGGAGTTTGTCGCGCTCAGAACGGCTGCCGAGTCTCTCGGCTATACGGTGGTTTGGAACGGAGAGGATCAGTCGGTTACGCTGACCTTGGGCAAAATGACGGGCGATAAGATCATGGACGGGAAGATGGCTGATAAAACGATGAACGACAAAATGAACGAAGAGATGGGCGGAAAAATGTCTGAAGGCAAGATGGTCGATGGTGCCATGGGCGACAACATGCAGGGCGGAAAAATGGAAAGGAGCAAGATGATGTCCGACATGACCTATTCCGTCAAGATCAGGATCGGCAGCAAGACGATCATGGCCGGGATGAAGGAAATCATGCTGTCATCAGCCCCGATGATCGTTGATGACAAAACGTATGTGCCAAAGGATCTGATCGAGATGTACCTGGCGTCGCCCCCGGCGACGATGAAGTAACGGGGAGGGAAGGAAGCGGGCTGCAGTACAAACTGTGGCTCTTTTCTTTTTTACTTGCTCGCTCAAACCGGGGCGTCATATTTTCGCGTATACTTATATAAAAGCGGTACCAAATCGGATCGGACAAAAAGGCGGTGCAAAAGGGTATGGAAAAAAGAAGTTGGCTCAAGCAGCCGTATGGGAAAAAGCTCGCCAAGCTGCACGGATGGAATGCTTGGATCGTGCTGCTGCTCGCGGTCACAGGCATCATTTTATGGATTCCTTCGATCAGGGGCGATTTGGGCGTTATCCGGGTCATCCTCAAATGGCTGCATATTGCACTCGGTATCGCATCCATTGTACTGATCGGGCTGTATATGCCGCTCATCCCGAAGCATTGGAAGCAGCTGCGGGATAAGCTGGCGCAGCGGTGGAATTTGGCCGTGGTGCTTGCGCTGCTGGCCGGCTGGAGTTTATCGGGCATCGTGCTGTGGCAATTCCGCCAGCTGCCTCCGGCGTGGAGCAACGCGGCGTTGACGCTGCACGACCTGTTTACTTGGGTCGGGCTGCCTTATGCGGCGTATCATTCGATCTCCCGCAGCCGCTGGGTGAAGGAAGCCCGCCGGCAGGAGCTGCTGGAGCTTCGCAGCCGGGAAGCTGCGTCATCCGGCTCTGCCGGGAGAGATGTCGCCCATGACGGAGGGGATAACGGGAAGGAAAATGCCGCCGCTTCGGTTATTCGCGCTTTGAAAAACGCCCCTATATCAAGGGCGACATTTATTCGGACGGTCATCGGGCTGCTGCTTGTATTCGGTATCGGGCCGAAGTTTTACCGCTGGTTGAGAGGCGCTTTCGAGAGCGCCGGCACGGACATAGCCGCGATGGCGGAAGGCGACCGCAACCGGATGCTTCCTGCACCCGAGCCTTCGCCGGATTCCGCGAATGTGATCGGAGGCGGGCTGCAGGGCGACTTCCGCATATACACGGTGACGGAATATCCGGAGTTCACGAGCGAAAGCTGGAAGTTCGCCATATCCGGCCTCGTAGCCGAGCCGCAGGCGTGGAATTGGGAGCAGTTTCTGAAGCTGAAGCGCAAGGTGCAGGTGAGCGATTTTCATTGCGTAACCGGATGGTCGGTTTACAAGATCACCTGGGAAGGCATTCCGCTACGTGCGCTCCTTGATCTGGTGAAGGTGAAACAAAACGCGCGATTTGTAAAAATGTATTCCGGCGACAAGGTATACACCGATTGCCTCTCGCTGGAGCAAGCGCGGATGGACGATGTGATGGTGGCTGTACTTATGGACGGCAAGCCGATTCCGCAGCTGCTCGGAGGGCCGGTGAGGCTGGTTGTGCCGAAGATGTACGCGTACAAGTCGGTCAAATGGCTGCAGGCGATCGAACTGACAGACAAGGAGCATTTCGGGTATTGGGAAGTGCGCGGTTATGATAACGATGCTTGGGTGCCGCTGGGCAAGGACGGAAGGCCGGTCTAGGGCGGGCTTCCTAAACCGGCATAACTGAGGTCGTCTAATGGCTCTCAAGTTTTCGCGATAATGTCCGCCGTTCGTATGGCGAGCGCGATGGTCGTCAATGTCTGGTTTTCCGCTCCGGTATCCGGCAAAGCGCTGTTGTCGGCGACATAAAGACCGGTGACGCCGCGGACCCGCCCGTAGCGGTCGGCGACTGAAGTCGCCGGGTCGTCTCCGATCCGGCAAGTGCCCGAATCGTGGTGCAAATCTCCAAAAGGAGTCAAGCATATGGGCGGCCTGCCGTCCCCGGCACCCAGGCGGATCCCGGCGTCCGCGGCGATGCGCCGTATCCCGTTTGTCATTTGTCCGACGACGTTCCAATCGGCCTGGTTCAAGGAAAAGATGACCTGAATCTCCGGAATGCCGTATTCGTCCAATTTGTTTTGATTCAGAACAACCCGGTTTTCGTAGCGGGGTTCTACTTTTCCATAACCGTAAAAGTTGACCGTGGTCTCGTCCGTAAGCGGCCTTTCCAATGCAACAGGATACCAGTAGAACGATTCGGGGCCGGTCATCAGCACCGAATACGGCCTTTCCGGCGATTGCGGGATCATGATGTTCAGAGGGCCCCACGGGATGGGGAAGTCGGTCGTCTTGATCGTTCCCGTTGCCTGCACGAAAGATTGATTCGAGAAAAAGCGGCCTAACGCCCGGTTTTGAAAGCCAGAATACATCAAAAGGCGTGGCGATTCAAAGGTGCTTGCGGCCAAAACGATTGTTTTGGCCTTTATCGTATAAGCGATTTTATCCGGGGATACGACTTTGACTCCTGAAATTCTCCCATTGTCGTGAAGAATTTGCACCGCTCGCGCGTTAACCGCGAGATCAAACGGCCTTAAATTGAGCGCCCGGGAAAGAAGAGAGATGGAGCTGGTGAACATGTCGGTATGCAGTTGGCCGTAAAACTGAGGCACGATATCGGCAGCAACAGGAAGAGGCGCCGCTTTGGAATACCCCCGCATCCACAACCGCTGCAGCACAATTTCCGTAAACGAAGCGCCTTCCGCAAAAGATCTTGTAACGTTCATGACTTCTTCGGCAACCCCGTAATAGCTTTCCATTTCCTGAACCGGCACAGGCCATTTCGCCAAGTCCCATGAGTGCATGCGCGGAGCAAATGCGTACCAAAACAATGTCCGGCCGCCCAGTGCAAAAAGCTGCCTGGCTCCCGGGTAATAAGGACCTGCGCCTGGAAGCGGCCGGGATATGCCGCTAAAATATGCGGTCAGACGATCCTGGTTCATTGTCGGCAAGTTGCGCGCATGCGTTGGAATCACCAGGCGGCCGCGCTCAATCATGCCGATGCGCTTTCTTTGATTTTTCCAATGCTGGCACAATCTCCATAGAACAGACCCGCCGCCGGCTCCGGAACCGATGATCAGCACGTCGTATTCGTTCTGTTCCATCTGTTCGAGGGGGGTGAGGGGGATCCACGTATAAAGCGGCTCGGTGGGCGGTTGGATTGGGCAAACCGGAAGCATTCCGACCGGATCCGCCGGCTTCGTTCCCGAGTTCGGATGAAACCGGATGTTCACATGCGCTCCCTCCTAAGTTAAGGTGATGTTCATTAAACGTTCTCAAGCGGCGGAACATTTCCGAATACGGGAAGCGCCCCGTGTGGAGCCGCCGCCCAGCGTACCGCATTAGCTATGACACGCAAGACGTCCCTATTGTAATAGATCGGATATTCCTCGTGTCCGGGCTGGAAGTAAAAGATTTTGCCGAGCCCCCGCGAAAAAGCGCAGCCGCTGCGAAACACCTCCCCTCCTTGAAACCAACCGATAAAAACGAGTTCTTCCGGAGCGGGGATATCGAAAAACTCCCCGTACGTTTCTTCATGCGGCAATTCAATGTATTCGCCGATTCCTTCGGCAATCGGATGAGAGGGAGCGACGACCCACAGCCGTTCCCGTTCGCCGGCCGTCCTCCATTTCAAATCGCATGTCGTTCCCATCAGCTTCTGAAAAATTTTTGAACGATGTCCGGAATGCAGGACGACAAGTCCCATTCCTTGCAGCACTCTGGCATGAATTCTGTCGACGACCTCATCCGAAACCTGTTCGTGTGCCAAATGCCCCCACCAGATCAACACGTCCGTTTGTTCCAGAACCTCCGGTGACAACCCGTTCTCCGGCTGCTCCAAGGTGGCTGTGCGGATGCGAAATCCGTACGGCCCGATGCCCGCAGCGATCGCTGAATGTATGCCGTGGGGATATATACGGGCTACCTGGGGGTCTGTTCGCTCATGGATAAACTCATTCCAAATGGTTACGCTGACAGGTTTCATCTCAAACAACGGGCCGCTTCCAATTCTTACTCTCATCCTCGCACCTCCCGCGCCTTCCCGGATATATGCATTCTTTTCGATATATATGTACTTTCGGCTTTAATGAGTCCGTTATTTCGCAAAAAAAGCTCGTCATGAGCGAACGCAAAGAGCATATATTTTAAAAGCATATTGAAGGATGTGAACTCTGTTGAGGATATACATCGCGGGAAGCCACGACACTCTTTTTTCCGTTGCGCGCAAATACCGGATAGAGATCGAAAGGTTAAAATCCTTAAATCCGCACATTTCGATCATCGATAAAACCATCGAAGGGAAACATGTCCTTCTCCCTTCGGAACGAATAACGGGTGCCAAGGGGGATCTCACTCTTCCCGTTTGCCCGCCCATTCCGGAGGAAGAGCTGCTTTCCGACTGGATTCCGGTCATCCCGGTCGAACGGATGGCCGCTACCGAATACGACGTTCTTATCGTCGGATCGGGGGCGGGGGGAGGAGCCGCTGCCTGGCGATTGTGCGAAAGGTGGAGGGGGAGCGAAAAGAGGATCGGAATCGTGGAGAGAGGAAGCGCGTTTTTGCCGACGAATGTCGCAAATATTGCGACCATGGACGGAAACAACTTCAGAGTGTACGCCCCTCCGCAAATTACCGACCAGATCGGAAAACGCCTTCCGCAATTTCCGGGAGCGAAGCTGATTTACGCATTGGGCGGAAGGACTTTACTGTGGGGGGCGGTTGCACCGCGGATGGCCGCTCACGTATTGGCAAGCTGGCCTGTCCCGGTCCGGGAAATGGAGATGTACTATAACATCGCCGAAGAAATTATGAACGTATCGAGCGCCTATACGCAGGATTCGTCGGTGACCCGGATTCTTCTGCAGCGTCTCAGGGAAAACGGTTTTTTCAATGCGGCCGCCATTCCAATTGCGGCCGATCTTGCGGAAACCCGGTACGGAAAGATTCGTTCCAACGTTTTCTTCAGCTCCATCGTTTTTCTGGCCAGGGCGTTAAGTCTCAGACCCTTTGATTTGGCGGTAAATGCGTACGCGGCGGAAGTCGTTACGGAAGGCGGGAAGGTGGCCGGAGTCCGGGTCATAACGCCGGATAAGAAAATTCATTTGATCAGATCGAAAACCGTCATTTTATCGGCAAGCACACTGCAAACCCCGCGCATCCTGCTGAATTCGGGCATTCCCGGAAAAGCGATCGGACGTTATCTGGTCAACCACTCCTATCTGCTTGCTTCGGCAAGCGTAAGTACTGTGGGATTCCCGGAACCGACAGGAGCGCTGGGCATTATCGTTCCTGAGCTCGAGGATCGTCCGTTTCAGCTGCAAATTCAAGGTCCCGGGCAGTTTTTTAACTACCAATATGCGGAAAAGCCGGATCAGTCCGAGTGGTCAATCGGTTTTTTCGGCGTTTCCGGCCATGTGGAACCGCGCAGCGAGAACAGAGTATACATCGACCCAAGCAGGCGGGATGAGTATGGCATCCCGGAGCCACAAGTCAGCTTCTCCTACAGCGAGCGAGATCAAGCCGTCATTCGCCGCATGTATTCCGCTTTACTTCAGGCTTCCTCGGCAATGCAGCTGCATTCGGGCGCTCCGAACGGAGCGCCGGACATTTGCCTGTGGCAGCCCGGAGCGGACAATCACGACGCCGGAACATGCCGGATGGGGCTGGATCCGAACATCTCGGCGACGAATCCGTTCGGGCAGATTCACGGGGTGGCGGGTCTGTATATTGCCGACAACAGCGTGCTGCCCTCCATCGGAGCCACCAATCCGACATTATCTACCGTCGCTTTGTCGATTCGTACGGCCGATCATATCGCGAAGCAAATCTAAAGCCTTCGGAATACAAAGCCTTTCGTTAAGGCGGATAATGCGTAAGCGACCCATTCCGATATTTGTGCCTCTCCTCCGAGCAAGAATAAATTCGCGTTGCCGCGCCGCAATATTTCCGTTTTTGTTGCATAGGGGATATACCCGGTGCGGGTGACGAACAAGACGGGATACCGTGGAAAAGAGGGATGGCTGAATCCGATTTCCGGCCAGGTTTCAATAGGGGCGATAAGCACGTTTTTTTCATAAGGCGTATGAATTCGGGCATATTCGGCTGCTTCCGCAAAAATGGAGATTTTCAAACGATATCACCTCCATACATCATATGACGGACGCAGCAGATTCAGATAAGAATATCGAATTTATTGATCAGGGGGACGGTCCATGATTTCCAGCGAAGAGATTCGAATGATCCGAAGGCTGTCGGAAGCGATTTTTCCCGGCGCAGCCGAAGCGAGGGTAAGCGATTTTATTGTCCGCGATATGCAAAGCAATCCGTTTTGGATCGATTTGTACCGCGCAGGATTAAAGGATATGAACGAAAAGGCGATTGATCTTTACGGTACGCAGCTGGTTGAGCTGGCGGGCGAACAGCTGAACGGCTTGCTGGCCGCGTGCGAACAATCGGCATTTTTTCGAACGATACGGGAGCATACGCTGGAGGGGATGTTCAGCGACCCGATTTACGGCGGCAATTACGAAGCCTGCGGATGGAGACTGGTCGGTTATGCGGGACCGACCTATCACCCGCCGGAGACGATCGGCGAAGCCAAGCCGCCGGTTGTTTATTATTCGCTGGAAGGGATAGCCTATGCCGAAAAAAACGGATTATGACGTTATTATTGTCGGAGCGGGAGCGGCCGGAGGCATTATAGGCAGGGAGCTGAGCGATGCGGGGTTGTCCGTATGCGTGTTGGAACGCGGCCCGATGATCGAAACGAAGGACGTATCGATGGATGAGCTCCGGTTTCCGATCCGGCAAAACCTGCTGTGGGCGACACCAAGGGTTGGCGGGATGACATGGCGGCCTCATTCCCGCACGGGGACGGAGAAAACATTTTCGCGCATTACCCAATTGCTCGACGGCTGGGGACCCGGGGGAAGCATGAACCACTGGGGAGGGGCAAGCTGGCGGTTCGAGCCGTCGGTATTCAAGGCGCTCGACGTTTGGGGGCAAATTCCCGGCGGCGCCATCGTGAACTGGCCGCTTTCCTATGAAGATCTGGAGCCGTTTTACACCAAATTCGAGTACCGGATGGGCGTTTCCGGAGATGCCTCGCTGATGAAGTACGGGCCGCCGAGAAGCGTGCCGTATCCGCTGCCTCCGCTGGAGCAGGGCTATGCGACGAGCCACTTTGCCAACGCGTGCAGGAAACTCGGCTATGAGCCGTTTCCGGTTCCGGCAGGCATACTTTCCCGCGATTTTGAAGGAAGGAAGCGGACGGGATACTGCGGCTTCTGCATGGGGTATGAGTGCACTGTCGACGCGAAATCCAGTACGAGAGTGACGGAGCTTCGGGAAGCGATGAAAAATCCGAATTTCACTATGCTAACGGACCGGTACGTGTATCAAATCACGATGAGCAGTTCGCAGAAAGCCGACGGGGTTGTCTGCCTGGATGCGGAAGGCAGGTCGCACGAGTTTACCGCAGGCATCGTGATCGTTGCCGCGAACACGCTGTACAATGTATGGCTGCTGCTGATGTCGCGGAACGTGCACGCCCCGGGCGGAATCGGCAATCAGCACGGGCAGCTGGGGAAATATTTCCATCACCATGCGCTGCTGACCGTACACGGATTATTCGATGAACGGATGAATGCGCACATCGGTCCTTCCGAGCCGCTGATGGCGATTACCGAATACACGGAGGACCGGTTTGAGCATGCCGGTCTCGGATTTGTCATGGGCGGTTTGATATTAGGCGCGCATACCGTCGGCGCTTCCGGGCAGCCGATCGAATTCGCCAAAGCGATCCCGCTGCCGGAAGGCGTGCCGGGCTGGGGACCTTTGTTTAAAGATTTTATCGCACATTCCTTCAGCCGGTATTACCAAATTCTTGCTATTCTTACAGACCCTCCGCAGCTTGCGAGCTCCATCGATCTCGATCCTCACGCCCAAAACGGGCTCGGCTTTCCATTGCCGAGAATTACGTTCAGCTGGAGCGAGCAGCTCCGAAATATGCATCGTTTTTTTTATCCGAAGATAGTGGAGGTATTTCGGGCGGGCCGCGCCCGAACCATATGGGGCGGAAACGATGTTCAGCCTCCCTGGGAACTGTCGCATCCGAGCGGTGGCACGCGGATGGGAGAGGACCCGCGGCAATCGGTTACCGACCGGTATGGCCGGATCCACGGCATCCGCAACGTATTTGTCGCCGGAAATTCGTTATTCCCGACCATGTCCGCCTTTAACGTGACGGAGACGATCGGCGCACTTGCCTATTGGCAGGCCGAATATATCAAACGCGAAGCGTTAAAAGGGGATTTGCTGTAAATGAATGAATTGCCCTTATTTTGGAAAAAGTAAGATAAGCCTGTCCGGCAATGCCTGTACATCGAACATATTCACCACACGGGGAAGGGGCGAAGCGCTATGAATGTTTTCAAATGGCTTTTACGAAGACGTAATCGCGGCGAAGGTTCCGCACATCGCGGCGCAGCAGGCCGATCCCCTTCGGAGGAACGGACGGATCCGGCAAATACGACGGATGGTGCATCTGAGGCTTCAGACATTTCCTCCAGATTGGCGGATAACCTGCAGCGGATGCAGCAGATTTTCGACCGCTGCAGCGACATCGCGATCCTTCACTGGCAGTACGGCCCGGAGATGAAATATTCGGCTTTTTCGATTTATTCGAAAGCGCTCGTCCAGAAAAAGGAGACTAACTATTTCAAAGACTCCCTTCAGGATCTCGTTCGGCATGAGATAGGGCCGGGCACGGAAGTGACTCCGGAAAATATCGGGCATTATTTCAGCAGACACGTCGCTTCTTCGAATTCTGCCTTGCTGGTCAAAAATTTTGATGAGGCGGTAGCCGATGTGCTGAATGGAAATATCGTCATTTTCATAGACCTTTGGGATAAAGCGCTTAGCTATGCTGCCAAGGGGCTGGAAACGAGACAAGTCAGCGAATCGGTCAACGAGCCGGTCGTATTGGGGCCGCGCGAAAGCACAGTGGAGAGTTTGTCCAAAAATATAGGCATGCTGCGCAACCGGCTGAAGACGCCGCAATTCAAAATTGAACCGGTTCCCTCGTCGGGGCAAACGAAAACGAAAGTCGTTTACGGATATTTGGAGGGAGCCGTCAATCGTGAGGTGCTCGCGGAATTTCAAAGGAGAATCGCCGGGCTTCGGGACAAGGAAATTTTGGAGACTTCATTCGTAGAGGAGATTATTGAGGATTCGAAGTACTCCCCTTTTCCGCAATTCCGGTACACGGAAAGAACCGATGTCGCCGTCGCCTCGCTGCTTGAGGGAAAAATAATCGTGATGGTCGAAGGGACAGGATCGACGCTCATATGTCCGGGATTGTTTGTCGAGCTGCTGCAGTCGAGCGAGGATTACTATCAGAGAACCGTCATTTCAAGCCTGATCCGCTTGCTCCGGCTTGTCGCTTTACTGATTGCGGTTGGATTGCCCAGCATATACATCGCTTTCTCCACGTACCATCCGGAATTGATTCCAACCGTACTGCTGCTTGCTATAGTCAACTCCCGCGAAGGCATTCCGTTTCCGGCTTTCCTCGAAGCGTTGGTGATGGAGTTTTTCTTTGAGCTGCTCAGGGAGGCGGGGATTCGTCTGCCGCGTCCGGTCGGATCGGCGGTCAGCATCGTCGGAGCGCTCGTCATTGGGGAAGCGTCCATCAATGCCGGCATCGCTTCCCCTATCATGGTGATTGTCGTTGCTTTGACCGGGATTGCATCCTTCGCCATCCCGCAGTATAACCTCGGCATCGCACTGCGGATTTTGCGGTTTCCGCTCATGTTGTGCGCCGCCGCTCTGGGGTTGTTCGGCGTCATGATCGCTTTTATTTTGATATGGCTTCATCTGGCGAGCTTGCGTACTTTGGGGCAGCCTTATTTAAGTCCGCTCGGCCCTTTTATTCCGCGGCAGCAGAAGGACGTATACGTCCGGGCTCCGCTCGGAACATTGCTCCGGTCCCCCCGCTTGCAGCATATGCGCGAGACTGCGAAGCACGCGGAACAGATGCATGCTCAGGAGTGAAAATTATGATCAAACGCATCTGGACAAGCATATGCGTGCTGGCTATCTGTTTGCTGACGGGCTGCTGGGATCGCGCCGAGCTTCCGCAAAAGGGGTTTGTAATGGGGGTTGCCGCTGATGAAGCCGAAGGAGGCAAAATCGCCCTGACAACCCAGGTTTTCAGGCCAAGCCAGGGGATTGGTCCGGCAGGATCCAAGGCGGCGGAGAACGCATACGTCAATGTGCAGACGATCGACGATACGGTTCCGCGGGCCATTCGCGATATCCCGATCAATCTCGGACGAAAAGCGCAATGGAGCCATACGCGCCTGATTATCGTCAGCGAGAAGCTGGCCCGCGACCGCGGAATCAACAATTTAATCGAATTTTTTATGCGGGACCACGAGCCGCGGCTGACGATATCCTTCATGATTGTGGAAGGCAGGGCGGATGCTTATTTGCGAACGAAGCCTTTGATCGAAAATACGATCAGCCAGCAATTGGTGCAGAGCGAGGAAACGGCGGCGTCCTTCAGTTCGAAAACAATAAATTCCAATTTGTTGAAATTGGGCTTGCAAATGAAAAGCGAGGTCGGCAATGCGACAGTCCCGTATCTTTATTTGACCAGGGAGCCTTCGCCAACAGTGACAAATACGGCCGGGATTGCCTTGCTGAAAAAAGGAAAGCTTGCGGGGCTTATGCCGCCGTCAAAGGTGGAAATATTGCAGATGCTGCTCAATGAGTATGAAAGCGGGATGATCGACATTCCTTGCGGTGCGGAAACGGAGTCAGGCGGGATTAAGGAGGCGGTGGAGGTCGTTTCGGCAAGGAGCAGTTGGCGGCCTGTTATCGGGGAAGATTCGGTGATCGTATCGGGAAAGCTGAAAATGGATGTGGCAATCACGGAGTTGTCCTGTTCCAGGGTAGAAAAGGTGGAGGAAGAACAGCAGTTTGCGAAAAAAGTGGAAGAGACGGTAGAGCGAAGAATTGCTGAAACGATCGATTGGCTGAAGAACAAAAAATTTGACGCGCTTGGACTCGGCGATAAAGTGTATAAGAAAAATCCGGCATTATGGAAACAGTGGAAAGAGGGCTGGGATGACAGGTTTGCAAGCAGCGAGTTCCATTTCGACGTAAAGGTAAGGGTCATCAACAGCGGGACCACGACGGGCAATCCTGTCTTAAAAAAATAGAAGGAGGCCGGAGGCATCGTGTTATTACGGGCGCTATTTGTGCTTTTGTTTTATACGGTCATCTTGAGTGCCGATGTGCGGAGGCTGAAGAAGCTGGGGAGTCGCGAATACGCAGCTTATGCCGCCTTGCTGCTGCTTTCCGCATACCTCGGCACAAGTTATGTTTTGGACCTCAATTGGCCGTTTCTGGAAGATGCGGCCTATGCGATTTTCCGTGAAACGGCCCGTTCGATCGTTGACTCTCTTAAAGCACCTTCCTGACAGACCAAAATGAGCCCATACGGAGGCAAAGATGAAGGTTAAAGAACAAATCAGCTCGGCGCAAATGTCCGTTTTGTTTTTTGCTTACATGACGGGATCTTCCATCGTCAATATCCCCGCCCCGCTGATCGGCTATGCCAAAAACGGGGCGTGGATATCGCTGCTGCTGTCTCTGTCTGTGGGCACACTGCTTTTATTCTGTGTGCTGTATTTGTTCCGCAAATTTCCCGATCTTACCTTTATTGAATACAGCAACGCCCTGGTCGGCAAGTGGGTCACATTGCTTCTCGCAGTCCCGTTTCTTTCGTTTCAATTTCATATGACATCCGGGATCGTCCTGGACATCGGTCTGTTCTTGAACAGTTCCATGATGCGGCAAACTCCGCTGTCCATTTTTGTATTCTGCGTCTTCGTCGCGGCCGCTCTCACTGTGCGTTCGGGGATCGAAACGTTGGCCCGCATGATATTGGTTCCTTTGATCGGGGTTCTTTGTTTCGTTATTCTGATCATGTTGTTGTCCGGGAACACTTACCGGTACGATCATCTTTTGCCCATTATGCCGGATGGAATCAAACCGGTCATTCTCGGAGCATATTTTTCGTACGGATTTCCCTATGTGGAGCTTGTGCTGATGGCGATGCTCTTTCCATACGTACGACGGGAAGGACGGCCGCATCTGGCAAGGGGAATGTTTCTCGCCTTGTATATGAATGCTTTTTTCCTGATCGCGGTTACGCTGTGTACGATTCTCGTATTTGGGCCGCTTGCAGGGGAGCGAAAATATTCGATGTTTGAAGTGGCGCGTATTATCGATCTGCTGGAAGTGATTCAAAGGATCGAGTCCCTGATGGGCATTTCCCTGATTTTGACCTCTTTTTTCAAGGCGGCGATTACGCTCTTTATCCTGAATTTGACGTTTACCAGGTTGTTCGCTTTAAAGGATGACCGGATACTCGTATTTCCGCTAACGCTGATTTGTTTCATATTCTCCTTGAAGCAAATCGATAAAGGAGCGGCTCACTGGATGTATTCCGTGGCGGTCATTCATCCGCTCTGGGCGACCTGGGCGTATTTGCTTCCGCTGGCGATTGTTGCCGCAGCCGCCGTTCTCAAAAGAAACCGTTCCTGATATTACGCTTTTTTCCGTCTCAGGCGGACCTTACCTACGATCAGCAGCAGCAGCGGCAGCCCGATCATGTTGACAGGGAGCACCACAGGCACCCAGTAATGGTTCAAATACCCCGCAGTCGCTTCCGATACGTTTTGCGGAATAAAGGCAAAGGCTACAGAAATAGGGGCGATGAACCAAATCAAACGCCGCCAGTTCCGGATTTGCAAAAATTGAGCCGTTCCATAGCTGGTAATGAACAGGTAAACCGAGAGCTTGATGAAAACGCTGGTGACCCAGATCACGACGGCCAGCGCGTCGAGGTTTTCGATAAACTCGAAAATTGCGATTTTTTTGGACATTTCAAAAAACGGATACCACGTTCTGGAAGACAGATTGACTCCGCTCGTTAAAATAACCATCATCATCGCAAGCAATGTGGAAAAGGAGGCGATGCCTACGCCCCAAATCGCATACGGCGATCCATTGCGCGGGTTGTTCAAAAAAGATGACAGCATGACGAATTCCACTGCATGACCGAGATAAGATGCGGGAGGCAGCGATCCCCTGAGTATGGCGGATACGCCGCTATCCGCGTAAACGGGCAGCATGCGGTGCCATTGAATGTTATTAACGCTGAAAAGCAGCACAAGAAAAACCATTGACAAGATAATCGGCCCCAATATTTCGCTGCACCGTCCGATGCCGTCAATCCCCCCGGAATAGGTCACGTATACGACGAGCAATATCATAACCGAGATGATGACCGACTTCGGGGTGAAGGGCAGAAGCAAAATCTGGATCAGATCGCTGAATTGGCGGAGAATGATCGGAATGATCGTATACCACTGGACAAGATAGACCATAACAACGAGCTTTCCGAGCCATTTGCCCATGATGGTCTGACTGAATTCGATCAGATTTTGCTGCGGATACAGCAGCACGAGTTTTGCCGAGATGACGGCAATCAGCAGAGCGATGCAGCCGGCCAGCAGCATGGACATCCAGGCGTCCTGCTGCGCAGCCTGCAGTGCGGGGGTATAGGTCATCAGTATGGTCATGCCGAGATCCATGACGGCAATCATCCAGAATGCTTGAATTCCGCTCAGTTTCATTGGCATTCGTCCCTTTGTTCGTATTGGTTACTGAAGTATATGAGCCGGCAATTGGGTTCGGCCGATCCGCGAAATCACAATCTCGACCTTGCAGGCGACCGGAATTTCCGGGTAGAGGTTAATCCACTGATCTTTATGTTTCTTCCAGTAAGCGGGATAGGCCGTATGGATTTTTTCGCCGATTCCGAAGATGTCCGCTTGAAGTTCCTGCTGCGACCGCCGGATCGTTTGTTTGACCAGCTTTTCCGCTTCTTCGGTCAATTTGCTTTCGGCCAGCTTCAAATCGGCTTTTTTACTTAAATCCAGCTTTGAATCGTTTTCGATCACTCTTCCGCCCGCTTTAAGGATGATGGTCATATGCGGCATGTCATTTTTCATTTCAGCTTTCATAGTTGAATGGTTGGTCAGCACCTCGATGCCGATAGTTCCCTTAAAGCCTTCCTCCGGCGGGGTGACCTGAGCTGTAAACCGGGTTTCGTTCAACTTTCCTTTCTGCCATTTGAGAATTTTTTGTTCTTCCTGGGTTAAAAATCCGACCAGTCTCGGCCTGTTGAGCTGGTATACGGCCGCTTCGTCGATCGTAAACGTATTTTTCTCGGTGTCGTTGGAAAAAAGCCGGATGGCGCTGGTAACCGGAGCTTTTCCGGGCAGCGAAAGCTCGTTGAGAAACTCGTCAACCTTTAAGGAATATCCGAGGCCGGACATTTGAATTTTTTTAATGCCGATACCCGGGATCGATTCGAGCAGGTAAGGAGTTTGCAAAATTTTTTTGGCTGTTGTGCCTCTGGCCGTCAGCACGTACATGTTGTATCGGCTGCCCGGGTAACGCAGCGTCTGGTCCAAAACCTGGTCCATGCGGGTTCTTGCGTATTTTTCGCCAATGACAAGGACGCCGCGGTGACCTAAAAAGATATGCCTGGACAAACGTTTTTGCATTTTATGCAAAATGTCCGCACCGTCCTTGCCTTTCTCCGAAACGACCAGAACCGGTTGATTATTTCCGCCTTTGCCCAGTTCGAGCGCATTCGGAAGTTGAGTGGGCAGGGCGATTTGCAGCGTGGATTCCAGCTGTCCGTCCTCTGCGACATCGATCCCGCCGGCAAGCACGAAGGCCAGATCGCTGATTTCGGTGCGATCCCAACAGCCGGTCAAAAGGCACAGGCAGAGGATCGGGAATATAGCGCTCCGCGATAAATTAAGCATCATTGTTTACTCAGCTCCTGTGTCGGCCAAACGCGGTTTTTCCGCTTTTGCATGATCCACCAGGGCGCTCTGCCCAAAACGTCCTTAATGCCGTCCCGGTCGAACGGAGCAAGCGGAGCCATATAGTAGACTCCAAAGGAACGCAGATTGACCAGATGAATCAGGAGGGCGATAAGTCCGGCGCCTACGCCGTACAAGCCGAAGATGCCGGCACACAGCATGAGCGGGAACCGCATTAAACGGATTGCCTGGCTCATATTATAGTTCGGTATCAGAAAAGAAGCGATTCCGGTCAAAGAGACGATGATGACGATCGGCGCCGATACGATCCCCGCCTGCACCGCAGCTTGTCCGATGACAAGCACGCCTACAATGCTGATGGTTTGCCCGACCGGGCGGGGCAGGCGGATACCGGCCTCGCGGATGGCCTCAAAGGCGATCTCCATCATCAAAATTTCGATAAGGGTCGGGAAAGGCACCGGCTCTCTTGCCGCAGCAAGCGTCATCGCCAGGGTGGTTGGTATGAGCTCCGGATTGAACTCGGAAACGGCTACATAAAAAGACGGCAAGGTCAAGGAAATGAAGGCGAAAAAGTAACGCAGCCAGCGCAAAAAAGTCGCAAAAATATAATTCGTATAGTAGTCCTCGACCGTTTGAAAGGCGTGCCATATATTAACAGGAACGATCATCGACACAGGAGACCCGTCCACCAGGATGACAACCCTTCCTTCGAGCAGAGAAGCTGCAGCCGAATCCGGCCGCTCCGTTACGTGTATGACAGGAAAAGGCGAATACGCGGCGTCGCGGATTATTTCTTCTATGAAAGCCGATTCCAGTATCGTATCCAGTTCAATTTGCGACATGCGTTTCTTCACTTCGGCAATTACCGCGGGCGAAGCTGCGCCTTCCATGTATGCAAGGGCTACCTCCGTTTGCGAAACTTTTCCGACAAGCATCTGCTCCATTTTCAGCCGCGGGGTCCTGATGTTCCGGCGGAGCAGCGCCTGATTGATCCCGATATTTTCGATAAACCCGATCTTCGGACCGCGGATAACGGATTCCGTGCTCGGTTCCGACAATGCGCGGTGCATAGTGGATTTTACATTAATAGCGAGGGCCTGCGCGGAATTGTCGGCGATCAAAACGACTTCTCCCTTGATGATCCGGGCGACCGCATCTTTTTTGTTGTCGATGATTTGGGTCAAAGCAACCGGAACGAGATCGCTTTTGATTTGTTCCATGAAAGATATGTCGTTATCTCCGCGTTCCGGCCGCTGCCGCATTAGCGGTTCCAGCAGTTCCTCGTCCAATTGCCTGGCGTCGACCAGCTCTTTAAAATAAACGACAATTCCGGGGACGGAGTGGCGTAGATGCAATTTCCTGACCGTCAAATCGGAACAGTTGGAAAACGTATGCTTCAACCAGGCTTCGTTGTCGGCCAAGCTGCCGGACAGAGGTTTCGCAGCCCCTTCCGCAGCCGCGTCCGGATCTTCAAACATCGGCATTTTCGTTTTGCGGGAGGCGATCATTTTTTTTATCGGCATCCGGTTCACACCCTTTGGATAAGCTTTAAAATGGGCAAAACATCAGCGAAGGAGAGAAGCGATCCATACAATTAGCTTTATCCTGATTTGTGGAAAATATATTGGAATATTTCCCCGCAGGACAGACATTCCAAGGATAGGGACAAGGAGGGCTCAGGCCAATGAACGGACGCATGATCGGAAAAATCGTCGGATTTATATTCATCGTCGGCTTATCGGGTATAGTGCTTTATTATTCGGTTTCCAGGGGATGACAAAACGGGCAGCGGAGCGATGGCTCCGGACTGCCCTTTGTTTGCCCTGAAATCAGGTGAAATAGGCATCCGCCAGCTTATCCGCCGTGCGCGTTGCCAGCGCCTGCGTAGTGAGCGTCGGATTCGGCCCGCCGATTCCGTTGTAATGCACGCTGTTGTCGGCAATAAACAGCCGTTTGACCTGGTAAGCCTCGCAGTTAGTATCCACGACAAAACCCATTCTCATCGTGCTTTCGATATGGAGCAAAAAGCCGGCCGGCGTATCCGATCTGAAAATCTTTCTCGCGCCCGCGGCTTGCAGCGTTTCGCAGGTATAGCGAACGAGCTGATCGCGCCTTTTGAGCGTTTTCTTATTGGGGGTATAATAAATGACCGGTATCGGACCGTGCTCATCTTTCAGCAGCGGGTCCACCTCCACCCGGTTGTTGTATAACGTATCATCGTCCGTCAGCAGCAGCACCGTCATGGTTCTGTTATAGTTCAGCATCAGCTCCTTGAGCTCGGGTCCGACTACCCTGCCCCGAATGTCCCAAGGTTCCCCCGGTTCGGGAGGTGTAAAGGCATCGTAGCCTGCTTCGCTGAAGCCGTACGACAGAAAGGCCATAAGTCCCGGACTCAGGCAGGAAACCTGAAAAACTCCGGTTCCCGGAATATCGACACGCGCTCCCGACGTATGTCCCATGTACGGATACACTTCGGGCAACCCCAAAATGCTCATCAGATCTTTTTCGTCAAAAACGCCGCCGACCCAATCGAAGTAATGATTGGTAAGTCCTCTGCCGACCCAGGCGTTATAAGGCAGTGCGGAGTTGAGCCAGAGCCGCGGCGACTCGAGACACCCGGCGGCCATGACGACCGCCCTGGCCGTCAGTTCGCCGATTTCGCCCGTCCATGTATCGCGGAACTGCACGCCGTTGGCGCAAAGACCGTCTTTTGGGTCGCGCCGCGTTAAAATTTTGACCGCAAAGGAGTTCGGGCGAATGGCGACGTTGCCGGTTTTGAGAGCGAGCGGAACGTAGCTGACCAGCGTGCCCCGTTTGGCGATCCGATCGACCGAGGGTCCGGCGGAGCAGCCGTTGACGCAGTGCCCCTTTAACGTGCATCCTTCCATATTGAAAAGCTGCTCCATCGAATAGTTAGGGTCCATCAGATGTTTGTTCGGCGGCAGGATCGCGTTCGGATTCGGTCGGTACCCCGGGGTCACCACATCGAGCGTCGGGATCAAAGACCAGCCGGCTTTTTTGGCGCCGTAATAAAACAGCTCTTCCTTCGGGGTTGTCGGCGAAAACTGTACGGGGAGCGTCGCTTCCACCTTCTCGTAATACGGGATCAGCTCCCGGTAGCTGATCGGCCACACATTGTCAACCGACGCGGGAAAAGCGCGGGGCGACTGGGCCCAGTAATGCTGCGTCGTTCCGCCGACGCCGGCGAGCTGCCATATGTCGCCTTTCTGCCGCATGACCCGGTGCCAAGGGGCACGGCGACGGTCGGCCGGTCCGAAACGAAACGTGCCGGAAACGACGTCGTTCATATTGTTTTCGTGCGCATTGTAAATTTTTTTGTAAAGATTTACGTCCAGATCCGCATAACTTGAGCTCCATTCCGCTCCGCGATCGGTGTTGGGGCTGGGCCATTTGCTGTTGCCATACCAAGGGCCGGCTTCCAGAACAAGCACCTTGAGCCCTTTTTCCCCGAGCTCTTTGGCGATAACGGCTCCGCCTCCGCCGGATCCGATGACGATGACGTCGGCATCATACATGGGAGGGCCCTCCTCCCGTATGGTTAATCGTCAATAAAAAGCCGCGGAGGGCACGGTACCCCAGCGATGCGCCCGGATATCCGACCTGCCGCCAGCTCACCGGAAAATACTCCAGCCTCCGGGCAGCCGGAGTGTTCAGCCGCGTCGTTCCGTATGCGGACCATTCCGAATAATTGCCGAACATCGTCCCCCGGTTTAAATAATCGATAATAAACTTGACGAGGCCCCCGTCGTCTTTATAGGGGGGAGGCAAGCTTCCGAGATCGATTCGGAGCTGTTCCAGACAGGCCATCGTGCGGATTCGATCGCGGGGGGATAGACTGGCGAAAGGGCCGCCTTCCATGGCCGGATGAATTGGCGGATCGGCTGCCTGGCCTGAGGAAATGAGCTGTACCGCCGCGCTGTCCAGCATCATCGCGGTTGCGGTCGCCAGCGGGACAGCGGTAAGCGCATAACCGATAAACAGTGCCAGACTATGATCCAATTCCCAGACGATGTACTCATGAACGGCCAAATCCGCCGCGCCAGCAGTCAGGACGGTCGGAGGGGCGTTCGGCGGGTGCATACCCGGAACTACAGCTTCGACCATGGCTTTAAATGTCTCCAATGTATATGGAGATGTAAGCATTTCACGATCGTTCGAATGGTACATGCAATACCTCCTTTTGTCGAAAGTTCCATACATAGAACGATATTTGCCGTATGGGCGAATTATGCATATCCGCACAAGCAGGGATATCCTGTGTCATAGAGCATAGACAACAGCGCAGCGATACCATATAGTAAAAAGAAAGACTTCGAGGGAGACTGGGGACGTTCTCGAAAAGGAGCTGGAAGGGATGAAGCTTGTTTCGCTGCAAGTGGGAAAACCGGGAGAACATCTGTTTAACGGCCGTCCGGTGATGACGGGAATATATAAGGAAGCGGTTCTGCATCCGGTTTATTTGGGGGCCGAGCAGCTGGACGGAGACGGTCAAGCCGATCTGGTCAACCACGGCGGTCCGGATAAAGCCGTATGCGTATATTGCGCGGAGCATTACCCGTATTGGCGGCAGCGGTTAGACCGCGAGCTGGAGTACGGCGCATTCGGGGAAAATTTTACGGTCGCCGGAATGCCCGAAACGGATGTGCGCATCGGCGATATTTATGAGATCGGCGAGGCCGTGGTGCAGCTCAGCCAACCGAGACAGCCGTGCTTCAAGCTCGGCGGCAAGCATGAATTGAACGAGCTGCCGCTGTATGTGCAGGAGACCGGGTACACCGGTTATTACTTCCGCGTGCTGAAGCCGGGCATGGTTGCCGCCGGGCAGCCGCTGCGGCTCGTCGAACGCCATTCGCTGCAGGTAACGGTGGCGTATGCGAACGGGATCAAATACCACGACAAGCAAAATGCCGAGGGCGTTCGGCGCATTTTGCAGGTGGCGGAGCTTGCGCAAAGCTGGCGGGAATCGTTCTCCGAGCGCTTGCGCAAGCTGGAGAGCTTGGCGTGAGTGGGGCAGGCCGCGGGGACGGCGCGCCCGTCACCGGCGTCATCCTGGCCGGCGGGAGCAACCGCCGTATGGGCGGCCGCTTCAAGGCACTGCTGCCGTGGAACGGGCGTCCGCTGATCGAGCATCAGCTGGAGCAAATGCGTCGGCTGTGCAGCGACATCGTCATCGTGACGAACCGCCCGGACGACCTTGCGATGTATGCCTGCGGCACGGTGCGGCTGGCGGCGGATCTTCACCCCGGCGAGGGCCCGCTCGCCGGGATGCAGGCGGCATGGGCGGCGGCGCGCGGCGATCTGGCATGGATCGTCGCGTGCGACATGCCGTTTGTTTCCGCCGCGGCCGCCGAAGCGATGGCAGAGCTGCAAGCCGGGAGCGGCTGCGAGGCGGTGGTGCCGCAGCTGGACGGCCGCGTGCAGCCGCTGCACGGCGTGTACAGCCGCTCCTGCGCGGAGCGGATCGACCGGCTGCTGGCCGGCGGAGAGCGCAGGGTGATGCGGCTCTTGGACGGCGTTTCATGGCGTGCGGCGGACGAAGCTTTTTTTGCCGGAAAAGGAATCGATTTGCGGTTTGTTCTCAATATAAACTCGGTGGAGCAGTATGAAGCTTTGTGTTATGATAAATGATGTGATGATATGTGACATTAATCGTCTTTTTTGACGTTCGGCTTCGGATTTGTTAGGTAATGTGACACAAAGGGAAAACGGGGGTGTTTCGAATGTCCAAAGTGCTGGTGGACCGGTTTAACCGAGTGCATGACTATTTGCGCATTTCCGTAACGGACAGATGCAATTTGCGCTGCGTCTACTGTATGCCGGAGGAAGGCATGACGTTCGAGCCCGAAGAGAAGCTTCTGCGCTTCGACGAAATTGCCGAAGTCGTCCGCGTGCTGGCCGGCTACGGAGTGCGCAAGCTGAGGCTTACGGGCGGAGAACCGCTTGTCCGCAAAAATCTCGTGGAGCTCGTCCGCATGTTGTCGGCGATCCCCGGCATCGAAGATATCGCGCTGACGACGAACGGCGTGTTTTTCGCGGCAAAGGCGGATGCTTTCAAAGAGGCGGGGCTGACGCGCATCAACATCAGCCTGGATTCGCTTCGGGCTGACCGGTTTTCCCTGATCACGCGAGGAGGCGACATTCGGCGCGTGTTGGACAGCGTTGCGGCGGCGCAGCGGGTCGGGCTCGACCCGATCAAGCTGAATGTGGTGTTGATGAAGGGGATAAACGACGACGAGATCGAAGATTTTTTACAGCTGACGTTAAGCGGGCGCGTTCAGGTGCGCTTTATCGAATATATGCCGATCGGGCACGACGACGACGGCTGGAAGACGAAATACGTACCTTTGAGCGCTGTACTGGAGCGGTGCGAGCGGATGGGGTGGCACGTTCAGCCCCACGGCGAAGTGTACGGCAACGGGCCCTCCAAAAACTATCGCATCGAAGGCGCGCCCGGATCGTTCGGCCTCATTCATCCGGTCAGCGACCATTTCTGCGAAACGTGCAACCGGCTCCGGCTGACGGCGGACGGCAACATCAAGCCTTGTCTTTATTGGAGCGACGAATTCAACGTGCGCAAATATATCGGCGATGACGAAGCTCTTGCGAAGCTGTTTTTCCGCGCGCTTGACGTGAAGCCGCAAAACCACGAGATGGCGCAGGCGCTGCTCGGGGCGAGCCAGTCTCACGTCCCGACGATGCGGCGCATGTCGCAAATCGGCGGGTGAACCGTGAGTAGTGGTTCATCCAATGTAACCGTCGGGCAGACTCCGGGGCGGTATAAAAATAAAAGTAAGCGAGGCAGGGCATGAAGTTTCAGAGGGAAATCGTTCAAGTGGAAGAAGCTCAGCGCCGCATTCTTCGCCACGCGGCGCCGCTGCCGGCGGAGCGGGTGCCGCTCGCGGAGAGCTTTGGCCGCCGGCTTGCGGAGCCGGTCGCTGCGGACCATCCGGTGCCGCATTTCCGGCGATCCGGCGTTGACGGCTACGCGGTCATAGCGGCGGATACGGAGCATGCCGCACCGGATAGCCCGGCGACGCTGGACGTCGTCGAGCTCATCATGTGCGGCTCCGTCCCTTCGCGGCGGCTTGGGCCCGGACAAGCAGCGCGTATTATGACGGGCGCTGTCGTGCCGGAAGGGGCGGATGCGGTCATCATGCTGGAGATGACCGACAGCATGGATGCCGCGCACAGCGGCGGCGCCGGCGAACCGGTGCGCGTCAAGAAGCGGATGGCCCCGGGAGACAACGTCACCCCGGTCGGCCGGGAGGTGCAGGCGCGGGAGCAGGTGCTGGAGCCGGGACGCGTTATCCGCGCAGGGGAAGCCGCGGTGCTCGCAACGTTCGGCGTGGACCCGGTTCCGGTATACCGGCAGCCGAAGGTTGCGATTTTCTCCACCGGCTCCGAACTGCTGCCGGTGCATGAGCCGCTTTCGCCGGGGAAAATCCGCAACAGCAACAGCTATATGCTGGCCGCCCAGGTTCGTGAGGCGGGCGGACTGCCTTTCGTCATGCCGGTGCTGCCCGACGATGCCGATGCGGTGCTTGCCGCGCTGGAGCGGGCGTTTCGCGAGGCGGACGCGGTCATTACGACGGGAGGGGTTTCCGTCGGCGATAAAGACGTGCTGGTCGATGTTTTCGCGCGGTGGTCCGGCGAAATGCTGTTTAACAAAGTCGCGATGCGGCCGGGCAGCCCGACGACGGTGGGCCTCCTGCATGGCAAACCGCTGTTTGCGCTTTCCGGAAATCCAGGGGCTTCCTTCGTCGGCTTCGAATTATTCGTGCGGCCGTATTTGCGCAGCCTGCTCGGGGAAGACCGGGTGCTTCACGCGGAATGCGCCGCATTTCTCGACGTCAGCTACGACAAAGGTTCCGCCTATCCGAGATATGTCAGAGGCACCATGACGCTGGCGGACGGACAAGTTCGGGTTCGCCCGGCCGGCCATGACAAGTCGAGCATCATGGTTTCAATCAAAGACGCGGACTGCCTCATCCATATCCCGGCCGGGGGCCGGGGAGCGGCGCGGGACGAGCGGGTACGGGTGCTCCGCCTGCAATAGCCGATGCGGCAAGTTCCCGTTCACGCTTTTTCCCTCAGTGAATTTAAATCGTAACATTGAAAACCTCCGATCACGCGGGCATCGGAGGTTTTTCATATGATATAAAGCAAATTAGTGTAGAGAGCAATCTACAAAATGATGGCGCGGCCGACGATAACCAATAGGATGAACAGCACAAGGACGATACCGGTGGTTGTAAAACCGTAACCTGCTACTGCGCTCATTTCCACATCCCCTTTCAGAAGACTTGATATAAAATATGTCATGCGGGCATTAGCTGATTGGACGTACGCCCGATTTCTATCAAAAATTGAAAATATGATGACGAAGTTGATGCTTGGACGTTGACAAACGGGAAATATTTGTATACAATTATACTGAATTTGGAATGAAAACGATTACAAAATATCGAGGTTTCTATTTCTGAGTTTCCATGTTATGTTATATGACATTTAATATGGTCGCATTATGTCGAAAGTTGTCTGAAAACGAAAAGATTGACACGAATTAAGTAATTGTATACAATTATACTAAATCAAATGTTATGTTTTATTACATGCGTGAGATCGTATATGCCTCCTTTTTCTTATTCGCGATGGCAAAAAACATGATGCGAATTAACTGTAAACAGCAATGGATCTGGTTTTACGGGCAATCTTCGGTAATTATGACTTATTATAAGGAGGCTATTAAAATGGACATTTTCTCTAGGGTCGGAAGCGGCTATCTTCTGCGGGTGAGAGGCTCTGAATTCGAGCAAGGCAAACAGCAGGGAGAACAGGCAGCGCATTTGATTGCCGCCAACGTCGTCCGGTTTAAAAAGAGCTTGGCCCAGTTCAAAATGATGCAATCCGAATATCAGGATTTAATCCGAAAAAACCTGGGGTTCCTGGAGAAAGCGGAGCCGGGCGTTGTGGCGGAAATGAAAGGGATCTCCGAAGGGGCGAATATTCCGTTTGAAGATATCCTCCTCATTAATATCCCATTATATTTTATTCTAAGATGGCTTCCACAGGAATGCAGTTCCATCTTGGCCAGAGGGCAGGCTACCTTTGACGGCAAAACATATTTGGTGAAAAACCGGGATATGGGCGGGGACCGCGTTGAACATGTGATTTTACATAGGGAATATGAGGATGGGGGAGTATCGATCGAGGTCAACGGGGCGGGTATAGTGACCTATCCAGGGAGCGGCTTGAATAAACATGGCTTGGCGGTTTCGACGAGCGGCGTTTGGTCCAAGCAAATGACGTTTGACTTGAATAGAGCTGACAGCGCTCATGCGTTGCTAAACGCCCGGTTGATTTTGGAAAAGTGCCGTGATATCCATGAAGCTATCGATTATTTGAAGGCGGAGAAAAGAATGAGCGGCATGAACTTTGTTTTCGCCGACCATAAGCAGGCTGCCGCCGTCGAGGTTACGGTCGACAATGTTTATGTTTCTCCGGATGAAGACGGGATCATCGTTCGCTCCAATCATTATTTAACGCCGGATATCGCTCATTTGAATCAATCCGGCGAAACTTACCCTTCTTCCTATAGAAGATATGAAAGGGCGACTTCCTATTTGATGCAGAAGCACGGTCAGATCAAATTCCAGGATATGCTGGAAATCGCCTCCGACCACGAGCATGGTCCGATCAATACGATTTGCCGACATTCCGTTGAAGAAGGCGGAGCGGTCACCATTTATACAAGCATTACCGTCCTCGAAGACTCTCAGGTTTGGACAACGCTCACGAATCCGTGTGAGGCGCTGAGGGTAGCTTACATCTGATACGATTGAGTTTTATTTTGTAAAAACGCGTAGGGGTGAAGGGATTGGATAAGGCGTCATTATTAAAGAAAAGAATTTTCGGATTGCGGCAAAAAATGGATCGGGAAGGCATCGATCTGGCTATATTTATGAAGCCGGAGAACGTATTTTATTTCAGTGGATTTAATCCTGTGCTGAACAGCCATAAGACGTTTGTGCTTGTGCCTCTCGAAGGGGAACCGGCCCTCTTGGTACACTGTATCCGCGGAGACCACGCCAAAGAGGAGGCATGGCTGCAAAACATTTACTTTCACGGAAAATGGGGCGACAAAGAGCCTGTCGATCTTAATCCGGTTAAGGCCATCGTCAGCATTGCGCAGAAAAACAATATTCCGCTGCGCACACTTGGTCTCGAGCTTGCGTTTCTTCCCTACAATGCGATGCAGGAGCTTGTTCAAGCGGCGGGAGAACCTAAAGTGGCGGATTTGTCGGGTTATTGCGACGAATCCAGATTGATCAAGGACGATTACGAAATCGACATGATCCGTAAATCGTCGGTATTGGCGGATCGGGCGATGGAAGTCATGATCGAAAATTTGCGCAGCGGCGCTACGGAGGCTGAAGCGTGTACCGAAGGACAGTATGCCATGAGGCGGCTGTGGCAAACCGAATTCGCCGAGTATGAAATTTCCGGATTCGGCGGTCAGGAGGGCGGGATTATCGATGCCTTGAACTGCTGGATACTGACCGATTCGCGAATCGCTTACGGCTGTGACTGTCCTACAGCCAAAAAGCCGGAGAAAGGCCAACTTGTACTGCCGATGGTCTGGTCCAAGCTGGGGGGATACCATGCGGAGAACGAAAGAACCTTGTACGCGGGACAGTTGGACGAGTTTAAAACTCGTGCATACGATGCGATGTTAAGGGCCAGGTCAAGCGTCTTTCGGCTTATCCGGCCTGGAGTTTCATTCGAAAGCCTGTATTTGTCGGCGGTTAAGGTTTACGACGAAGCGGGCTTCGGCAGTATACTGCCCGGCCGTATCGGGCATGGTATCGGATTGTCTGCTCACGAGTTCCCTTCCATCAGACAGGGGAATTTAATCGAGCTGCAGCCCGGCATGGTGTTTACGGTAGAGCCAGGGCTGATGTCGGCCGACTGGGGCGGAGTCAGACATGCGGACACCGTGCTTGTCACCGATTCGGGATACGAGCTTTTGACCAAAACAGATAACGGAAACTTATCGATCTAGGGGGCCGATTCATGAAAAAAAGCTTATGTGCAGTACTCGCTGTCATACTGGTAATTGGTGTTTTGGCCGGCTGTACGAATGCTGGCCCGGAAACAAAGCAAGAGAGCGCTGACGGCAGCAGCGGAGAGATTCAAAGACTCACCTTCTCGCAAAATACGGATACGCAAGATATCGAGCCATACAACGGAACAAGCACAAACTCGGCGACCATCACCTTTCAGATGTTTAATGCGCTAACCCGTACCGATACGGACGGTAAAGTCATCGGAGATTTGGCGGAATCCTTTCAAGCCGTCGATGACGTCACCTGGCAGTTCAAGCTGAAGAAGGGGGTCAAATTCCATAACGGCGAAGATTTCAATGCGGAAGCCGTCAAATTCAGCGTCGAGAGAATGATCAATCCCGAAAACAAGTTTCAGCTCGCTCCCGACTTTTCCATACTGAAAGAAGCTGTCATTATCGATGAAAATACCGTTAACATCGTTACCAAAAATTCGTACAACGGGCTGCCTTTGCGGATGATTTATCTAGTTATGGTCCCTCCCAAGTACATTAAGGAAAAAGGAAACGATTATTTTCGCAAAAATCCCGTTGGAACAGGGCCTTTCAAATTCAAGGAATACGTGAAAGACGATCATGTGACGCTGACCGTAAACGATCAATACTTTAAAGGCGCATCGAAGATCAAGGAGCTCGTCTTCAAGCCGATTCCCGAGGAAGCATCGAGAATTGCCGCGCTGGAGGCAGGCGAAGTTGATCTTGTCACCGGTGTTTCCTCCTCTCAGGTCGAACGTCTGAAGAAAAATCAAAACCTGGAAGTCGTCAGCTTTCCGACGACAAGAGCCGTGTATATAGGATTCAATATGCTGAACAATCCCGTGGTGCAAAAAAGAGCGTTCCGTCAGGCACTCAATTATGCGGTCGACGTGGATTCGATAATCAAGAACGTGCTCGACGGTCAAGGAAAAAGACTTGCCACCGTGTTCCTGGATCATTTCCAAGGGTACACCAGCGATGTGAAGCCGTATCCGTTTGATCAGGCCAAAGCGAAGGAGTTGCTCAAGGAATCGGGCTACAACAACGAGCCGTTGACGCTGGTCATTTCATCGGCTCTCGGCAGCTTAAAGGAAGTGGCGGAAACTGTGTCCAGCCAACTGCGGCAGGTCGGTGTCAACGTAAACGTAGTGCAAAAGGAAAACGCGCTGCTAAGAACGGAGCTTGCGGCCGGAAAGATCGATCCTCTGTTCTTCTATACGTTCGGAGGACCATACAATTCGGCAGATCTCATTTCGAAGGTTGCTTTTGGAACGAAGGAAAGATACTCCACTTATTGGAATAAGGATATGGACGATTTGAGGTCGAAGGCAATTTCGGTGATCGATATGAAGGAGTCCAACGCTCTGTGGAAACAATTCCAGGAAATATTCAAGGATGACGCGCCAGCTATATTCCTGTATCAACAGTACGGAATTACCGCATACAGCAAAAAGCTAAAAAACTACAAGCCGCGTATGGACGAACTGGTTCTTTTTGATAATATAAGCAATTAAAACTGGCATAGGAAAAGAGGAGACAAGAAGGAATGCCCTCCTGTCTCCTTCTATGTAACATTTTGCAATCTGGATTCGATATCCGGGAGGGGTCCTTCTGACAGCATACATTTTGCGCCGATTATACCAGTCCATATTTGTGATCCTGGGGGTCACCATGGTGGTATTTCTTATATTGCATATTGCAGGCGACCCCGTCCAATTGTTTTTACCGCCGGGCGCGTCGACTGAAATGATTGAAGAATACCGTCAGGCCTTGGGTTTAAACGATCCGATTTGGGTGCAGTACTTGCGTTTCTTAAAGGGGCTGGTCGTCGGCGACTTCGGAAAGTCGTTTTATTACAACGAACCGGCTATGAAATTGGTGATGGAGCGTTTTCCGGCGACCTTGCAGCTCACGTTCGCCAGTATGATTATGACGATTGCCATCGGTTTTCCAGCAGGGATTATTTCAGCCGTGATGCGCAACTCCAAAACCGACTTTGTCATCCGAATATTGGCATTGCTCGGACAATGCGTACCTGTTTTCTGGATCGGCATTCTCCTTATCATTTTGTTTTCCGTTAAGCTGCACTGGTTGCCGACGTCCGGGAGGGGCACATTTTTGCATTTGCTGATGCCGGCATTTGCGCTAGGCATGTACTCTGCGGCCACGACAACGCGCCTGCTTCGCTCGTCGATGCTGGAAATTTTAAATAAGGAATACATTTTGGTTGCCAGAGCGAAGGGGCTTCACCCCTATTTCGTGATTTTGAAGCATGCTTTGAAAAATGCAGTCAGCGCCGTGCTTACCGTTCTCGGCATGCACATTGCCGGTTTGCTCGGCGGGGCCGTCATTACGGAAACGGTGTTCGCTTGGCCGGGAATCGGTCGACTGGCCGTGCAATCGATCAATAACCGAGATTTTGCCGTTGTCGAAGCGGTCGTTATTTTGATCTCCGTAAGTTATGTAACCATTAATTTGCTGGTGGACATCTGCTACGCGATCATCAATCCACGGATCAAGTTGAATGGGGGAGGCTAGGTCCATGTGGAAAAACTTGAAGCGCAATAAAGCGGGATTGCTTGGCCTCACGATCATTATCGTCGTGCTGTTTTGCGCCCTGGCAGCGAATATTATATCTCCATACGATCCTCTTCAGCAGGATATCGCCAATAAATTAAAACCTCCGGCGTGGAGCGAGGGCGGAAGCGGCGCGCATTTGCTCGGAACGGACCAATTGGGCCGGGATATATTAAGCAGAGTGATTCATGGCAGCCAGATTTCCATCCTGATCAGCGTAGCGGGAACCTTGGTGGCCATCGTTACCGGACTTGTTCTCGGATCGATCAGCGGCTACTACGGGGGCAAATGGGACTCGGTGATCATGAGATTTGTCGATATCAACATGGCGTTTCCTTTCGTGCTGCTTGCCATTTTTATCGTTGCGGTTATGGGGCCCGGGGTGGCAAATATCATATTAGTCGCCGGACTGAGCGCCGGTGTCAGCCTGGCGCGTTTGATCCGGGGGGAAATATTGGCTGTAAAAGAGCTGGAATATATCGAGGCGATCAAATCCGTTGGAGCCAGAGATTCGGCTGTGATCTTCAAGCACATTATTCCGAACATTTTTAACGCAATCATAGTTATCGCCACGCTGGAGATGGCGCAATTGATACTGGTAGAATCCTCGTTAAGCTTCCTAGGTTTGGGAGTGCCTGCGGAAATTCCCACATGGGGAAAAATGTTGTCCGAATCGAGAACGCTCATCCTTTCGGAGCCGTGGGTGGCGATATTTCCGGGTCTGGCTATCACGCTGACCGTGCTCGGTATCAATTTGTTCGGAGACTGGCTAAGGGACTATTTCGATCCTAAGCTCAGCGGCAGCTCCAAATAAAGAGCCAAACTATCATAAACTGAATGAGGGATGGGTTATGTCTTCCGCCGTATTGAAAGTGAATGACCTGACCGTTTATTTTGATACAGCCCATGGAGTAGCCAAGGCGATCGACCGTTTGAATTTTGAGCTTCAAAAGGGGCAAATTATGGGGATTGTTGGCGAATCGGGATGCGGCAAAAGCTTGACATCAAGAGCGGTTATGGGCCTGCTGCCTTCTGTGGTGTCCAAAGTGAGCGGGCAAATTTATTTTTATGGCGACGATTTGCTCGTCAAGTCGGAGCCCGAAATGCGCAAAATTCGCGGCAACGAGATATCGATGATCTTCCAGGAGCCGATGACCTCGTTAAATCCGGTGTACACGATAGGTAATCAACTGACGGAAACGATCAGGCTACATCAAAAAGTGAACAAAAAAGAAGCTTACGTTAAAGCGATCGAGATGCTGCAGCTCGTTCGCATCCCTTCGCCGGAAAAACGGTTTAAACAGTTCCCCCATGAGCTTTCGGGCGGTATGCGGCAAAGGGTGATGATCGCCATCGCGCTTTCCTGCAATCCGAAAATTCTTATAGCGGACGAACCGACAACCGCTCTGGACGTCACTATACAAGCCGAAATTATCGAACTCATGAAAGAATTAAGAAACAGATTGTCCATGTCCATCATTATGATTTCCCACGATTTGGGGGTTATCTCGGAGATGGCGGATAAGGTGATGGTAATGTACGCCGGAAGCGCTGTGGAATACGCGGATATTGACCAAATATTTGAAAATCCGCTTCATCCGTACACGCAGGGTCTCATCAATTCGCTTCCGACTATGAAGGTCAAGAAAGACAGACTGGAGACGATTGAAGGAACGGTTCCGAATAATTACGAAATGCCTCATGGCTGTAAATTCCATGCGAGATGCAGGCACAGCCGCCCGCAATGCGAAGCCGCGGATCCCGAGTTTTATGACGTTCAAGGCGGATTAGTCAAGTGCTGGATGTACACAAAGGAGTGGAATGCCGTTGACAACTGATTTGGCGTTTATCGATGAGCCGCTGCTTAAAGTTCAGAGTCTAAAGAAGTGGTTTCCCGTAAAAGACGGCTTCGCCAAAAAATATGTTCAGGCAGTAAATGGCATCAGTTTAACGTTAAACCGCGGCGAAACACTTGGGATTGTAGGCGAATCCGGTTCGGGCAAATCGACCTTGGGGCGATGCATCATCCGATTGATCGAGCCGTCGTCGGGGGAGGTATGGCTGGGAGATAAGAACATTTTGTCTTTAAGCTCCCATGAATTAAGAAAGATGCGTCGAAAGTTCCAAATGGTGTTCCAGGATCCGTACGCTTCCTTAAATCCGAGGCAAAAAATCGGCGATATCATCGGCGAATCGCTGAAAATTCACCAATTGGCCGGCAGCAAGACGGAGATGGATATGAAAATCGCCGACATATTGAGCATGGTGGGAATCCGGCCGGAATTCGCCAAAAGATACCCGCACGAAATGTCGGGAGGGCAAAGACAAAGGGTCGGGCTAGCTAGAGCGCTCGCTGTTTCGCCCGAGCTCATTGTTTTTGACGAAGCGGTCTCTGCTTTGGACGTGTCGATTCAAGCACAGATTTTAAACTTGATTAAAGATTTGCAGGACGAACTCCGGTTGTCTTACATTTTTATAACCCATGATTTAAGTGTGGTCAGACATGTAGCTACTCACATCGGCGTGATGTATTTGGGAGAGTTGGTGGAAATGGCGGAAGCGGAGGAATTATTTACGAATCCGAAGCATCCTTATACGAGGGCGCTGCTGTCCGCCGTGCCGGTTCACGACAAGCGGCACAAACGCGAGAGAATCCTGCTGGGAGGAGATATTCCCAGTCCGATGGATCCTCCGTCGGGCTGCCGGTTCCATACCCGCTGTCCGCTGGCGCAGCCGGAATGCTCGCGGAAAGCTCCGGAAGTCAGACAAGTCTCCGACGGTCATCTATATACGTGTTCCGTCGTTGAGCACGATTAAATCGCAATGAGAGGACTGATCGCATGAAAAATGTCGTCACCGCACTTTATAAGGTGGCTGCTGCAGGGGAGCCGATGGTTGCCGTCGACGAAGTCAAGACGATTCCCGGGAAAGGCTTGGAAGGAGACCGCTATTCGTACGGGGCCGGCACATGGTCCCAGCGGTCTCCCGATAGAGATTTGACGATTATCGACACGGCGGCTTTGGAGCGCCTACAGTCGGAATTCGGGATTACGCTGGCACCCGGCGAGCATCGGCGAAATATCGAAACAGAAGGGATCAATCCGCTCGATCTGATCGGAAAAGAATTTACGATCGGTTCGGTATCGTTGTATGGGGTTCGTGTTTGCCATCCCTGCAAATACCTGGAAGATCTTACGGGGAAATCGGGATTACTGAAAGGGATGATGAACAGCGGGGTTTTCGTCCGGATTTTGTCAGAAGGCACCATAATGATAGGAGACGAGGTCAAGATCGTTTCCGAATGAGCGAGGAGAGTATTCCATGAAAATAACGGGAACTATGCGAATCAAAGCAGCATTAAGGGGTGAGAAGCTGGATCGGGTCCCATATAGCTTTTGGACCCATTTGCCGCTCATCGATCTTGATCCTGTGCGGCTGGCCGAGGAAACGTACCGTTTTTACAAAACCTATGACTTGGACTTCATTAAAAATATGCCTAACGGTATGTTTTCCATCGAAGACTTCGGCTGCGTGTCCGATTATGCGAAAGTTCCCCATGGGGGCGTAGCGGAGATCGTCAAATACGGAATCGAATCGCCCGATGATTGGACGCGTCTCGTGGAACCGGATGTGACCGATGGCGCCCTCGGCAGAGAGCTGGATTCACTGGAGCTTCTCCTTGACAAAGTGAAGGGGGAGGCTCCGGTCGTCGTCACTATCTTTACTCCTTTGACGACGGCCTCTAAGCTTTGCGGTCCACTGATGCTTAAGCATATCAAACAATATCCGGAGCAAGTCAAAGCGGGTCTGGAGCTGATCACGCGCGTAACAGTAAACTTTGCCAAAGAAGCTTTGCGAAGGGGCTGCGCCGGCGTTTTTTGCGCGAATCAGATGGCAACTTACTCCCAACTAACGGAAGAGGAGTACATACAATTTGGAGTGCCTTATGATAAGCAGGTCCTGAATTCGATTTCAAATGATTCCTGGTTCAACATCCTGCATATTCACGGTACAGACATTATGCATAAGTTGCTCATCGACTATCCGGTTCACGCGTTTAACTGGCATATTTGGGAAACGGCTCCTTCTGTGAGCGAATTTATTAAGCTGGTTCCCGATAAAACGATTGTCGGCGGCCTCCAGAGATTCCATATTACGAATGGCCGAATGGAAGATTTAAGGCACGAAATCAAAGAGGTATCCGGGCTGGTCAACAACAATAAGTTAATACTTGCCCCCGGATGTGTGATCAGATATCCTGTAAGGCAGGCCGTTCTTGAAGAGCTGACTGGCGAAATTATCAGGTCGACAGGAACAGTCGCCGAAAAATAATTGTATACAAATATTCAATTATTCAAGTGTTCATTGCGAAAGAGAGGGACTCGTCAGATGGGAGAATGGAAATTCGATACTCGACTTATTCACGCGGCACAAAAACCGGATCCAGCTACAAGAGCCATATCGCAAACGGTCACCCCTGCGGTAGCTTACGCATTCACTAGCGCTGAAGCTGCGGCTGCGGTCGTTTCCGGGGAGGCGGAGGGTGTTTATTATGGACGGTACGGAAACCCGACATCCCGCGTATTGGAGCAAAAAATCGCCGAACTTGAAGGCGGTGAAGATGCGCTGGCGGTAAGTAGTGGTATGGCCGCTATTTCGATTTCACTGCTGGCTTTTTTGAAGCAAGGCGATCATGTCGTGGTCACCAAAGATGTATATGGCGGGACATACAGCTTTCTGACCTCGCTCGCCCCCAGATTCGGCATCGAATTCGATTTTGTCGATTGCACGGATATAGAGGCCGTACAGCGGGCTATTAAGCCAAGTACGAAAGCATTATATATCGAAACTCCATCCAATCCGTGTCTTACCGTACTCGACATTCGGGCGTTATCGTCCGTAGCCAAAAGGTTTGCCATTCCAATGATTGTTGACAACACCTTTATGACACCGTACTTGCAACGGCCGATCGAGCTGGGAGCAGATGTGGTCGTTCACAGCGCAACCAAATACATTAACGGGCACGGAGATGTGATTGCTGGTTTGATCGTCGGCAAAGAGCAGCACATCCACATGATGCGGAAAAAGCTGATGGGCGATTTGGGGCAAAATTTAAACTCCTGGGAGTCGTTCCTGGCTCTAAGGGGATTAAAAACGATGGGGCTGCGCGTCGAAAGACATTGCAGCAGCGCTCAAAAAATCGCCGAGTTTTTAGAGATTCACCCGGCTATTGAGAATGTGTATTACCCGGGGCTGCAATCTCATCCGCAGCATCTGCTTGCCAAGAAACAAATGAAAGCGATGGGCGGTATCGTCGCTTTCGAGGTTAGAGGGGGCTTCAAAGAAGGCAAGACATTCATCAATTCGTTAAAGCTGGCCATGATCTCGTTCAGTCTCGGTGATCCGGAAACGTTGGTGCAGCACCCTGCTTCCATGACCCACTATTCAATCCCTCCCGGCGAGAGAGCGAAGTTCGGCATTACGGACGGTCTGATCCGTTTCTCCGTCGGACTGGAAGATCCGGAAGATATTATTGCCGATCTTAATCAGGCTTTGCAGAAAATAAAGCTGCCTAAATCGGTCAACAATTGAATTTGTAAATTTGGATTACAAGCTGGCCTCTACTTAAATTCGCAATAAAGTTGTGAATTGGGAACGGGATGCCGGCTTCTCTTTTTTTCATTTATGTAAGCCGTATGTAAAAACTTGAAAAAGCATCTTGTTTATGTTACGTTAATGAAATTAGTAATTTCCCATTTCCCAAATCCCCTCCCCTAACAATGCTCTGGCTCCTAGCTTCCCGATAAAATATTTGATTTAAAACGATAAGGACTGCTAATTTTATTAATTTATATGTTATATTGTATACAAATATACTGTATGCATAAAGAGGTGCAGATAGTGAGGAAAATGGAGCATCGAGCTCGCAGGGTTTCGAAAGATATAGCTTATCTCGAGTTGAAAGAAAGAATTATTAACGGCAAGATGAAGCCGGGCCAAAATTTTAACGAGGAAAGCATTGCGGCGGAACTGGAAATTAGCCGGACCCCACTTCGCGAAGCGATTCAAAGGCTGGAGATGGAAGAACTGGTTCTTCGCCAGTCGAACGGGCGGCTGAAGGTCGCTTCCATTTCCCGAAAGGAAGTTGAAGAAATTTTCATCGTTCGCAGCATGCTTGAAGGATTTGTGGCGAGAAATGCCGCCAGCTGCGCTGAAGAAAAGCATATTCAGGCACTTACGTCTATCCTGGAGAATATTAAATTCGCGACCGAACAAGGAAACGAAGACGATATCACTTTGTATGGAAGCGAATTTCATTCTTACCTTTATGAATTAAGCGGACGAAGCACGACGATAAAAATATTAAGCATGCTCAACGATCATATCAACCGATACCGTTCGCTTATCAAGCACAGCAGGGGCAGGCAGGGGAAGGCCGTTGAGGAACATCAGCGGATTCTAGATTTCATTGCGGCAAAAGATGCCGACGGTGCGGAACGGGCGATGAAGGAGCATATTTTGAGCAGTCTCGACACGGCTATCAAAAGCATTGAAAATTATGAGAAGAACATGGGACAGCTTTCTTGAGAGATTTTTGAAAAGAGCTGCCAATTAGCGACGAAATTAAAAAGTATCACCCAAAAAGCCATCGGTGCGCCTGAGTGCGGCGGTGGCTTTTTTCGTCGGCGGAGGTTGTCAAAAGCTTTGAAGGAAACTGGATGTGACGTAAGATCAAACGTACGGCATTTTTGAAGTGGAGCTGACGCTGCGGCTGCTTCAACCGGTGTCAGTGCATCCGGAGAAGAAAGGGAATGCGGCATCCGCTGCGCAGGCGAAGCTTGAAGCTCGGAGAAGCTGCAAAAGGGCTGCCCCATCCGTCATGAAAATGACCAAATGAGACAACCCTTTATTCGATTGTATGTTTGATAGAGGAGATACGAATCTCAGTTCCTCTGATTACGGATGAATCCATTTGAGCAATAGCGGAACAAGGGGGGAGACATTGATAGATTAATAAGTAGCCCCGCCGAACATGAAGCGCAGCTCCCATGTAGAGCCGGCGATCGTATCGATGCGAACGCCGCCGGATTCCACGGAATACGTGTGAAGCACGCGTCCGTCGCCCAGGTAGATGCCGACATGCGTCACGGTTTCCGCGGATTTGTCTACGGACGCGTAGTCGCTCGGTTTATATCCTTTATAAGACATGAAGAACATCAGGTCGCCTTTTTTCAGCTGATGCCAGTCGGTTTGCGTCTTGCCGATTCCTTTCACGAAGGCGGCCTGGGCGCGGGAATCGCCGGGTATGAGCTGATCGATGCCGTCCAGGTAAGCCTGGCGCGTAAAGTCCGAGCAATCGAAGGTGGACGTATCGTACCGGCTGGAGCCGAACTCGTAAGGCGTCCCCATATATTTCATGCCCGCGTCGATCACCTTCTGCGCGGCGACTGCAGGGTCCAGCAGCTTGTAAGGCTCGACATAAGTGGTGGATATGTATTTGCTGCTTGTGCTGACATAACCCATGACGCCGTTTTTGTCCTGCACGTAGTACCAGTAATCGTTTGTTTTGTCAAGGACGAGCAGCCTTTCTCCCTGGTTCAAATAGCGAATCCGCTCCGAATCGGTCGAGGCCGCCTTGCGGAACGATACGGATGAGACGACAGTCGCATTGGGCGGCGTCGGGAATGAAGCTTCAACCGGCTCGTCCGGGACGTCCTGGAACTGGGTGTCGATATAAACGGGATTCGTGCTGACGTACCCGATCACATTGTTCGTGTCGGCGATTTTATACCAGTAGCTGTTCAGCTTGTCCAATATCCAGACCGGTTCGCCGCTTTGCAAATAGCGGATTCTGGAGTCGTCCGTGGATGGGCCGGTGCGAAACGAAACGGATTTGATCACCTTGCCGTTGGCCGGCGGAGATATTTGTTCGTTGAATTGGGTTATGTATGTGGCGGACGAGCTGACGTACCCGGTTTGCCCATTGCTATCCTTGACTTGCAGCCAGCTGCTGTTCGGCTTGCCAAGCACGTCCAAAATTTCTCCGACCTTCAAGTACCGGATGGCTGTGCCGGAAGTGGAGGGTTCGCTGCGAAAATTGACGGTTTTGACGACCTTGGCTTTGGGTACATCGTAGGTGTAGGCGGCCATGGATGGCGCGGGGGCGAGAGTGGAGCCGAGCCCGAGAAGAAGCGTAACATAAAGCAGTTGACGTTTCATAAACGATGCCTCCATAATATGAAGTTATGTCAGGGCATTTGCAAGCGTTCACACACCCTGTAAGCCGATCATAGCATAGCGGCTAATAAAACATTAGCGGTAAATATTTCCTCCGGTCCTTCCGGGAAACGGCGTAAATAAACGGACGGACGCATGTAAAAGCTCGCCCGGGACCGGTCGGCACATCCCCTTATGCCGGCTTGCAAAAACATGGTATGATGGAAACTGGGCAGATTATCCAAGCATATCGGCAGAGGCATGAAAAATAGCAACCGGCAATAGATAAAGGAGGATGCGCTAATGGCGGAAGAAATTCGCAATTTGAAAGAGGCGGAGCTGGAAGAGAGCATTCGGCTCTCGGCGTTTGCTTTCCAATACGAGCTGAAGGACGGAGAGCTGGAGGAGCGCAAAGCGAAGCTGAAGCCGGAGCAGCAATGGGGTTATTTTGTCGACGGCAAGCTCGCCTCCAAACTGACGCTGCTGGACCTGAACACGTGGATGCAGGGCAGGCTGTTCGCAATGGGGGGGATTGCCAGCGTCGCTACGTGGCCCGAATACCGGCGCGGCGGCATGGTGGCGAAGCTATTGCTGAAGGCGCTGGAGACGATGAAGGAGCAGGGCCAGATGCTGTCATACCTGCACCCGTTCGAATTTCCCTTTTACCGCAAGTACGGCTGGGAAATGCTGACCGAACACAAGCGGTACGAGCTGGAGCGCATGCACCTGCCGGAGCTCCCTCCGCAGCCGGGCCGCATTGAAAGAATCGGTCCGAATGCGAAGCGCCTCGGACCGATCTATGAAGAGTACGCCGCCAGGTACAGCGGGATGCTGCAAAGATCGGCGGAATGGTGGGAGGAGCGGATTCTTCGCAATAAGAAAGGAACCGCCGCCGTATGGATGAATCCGGAAGGTGATGATCGCGGTTACATCCTGTATGAAGTGAAGGACAGGACGATGACGATTCATGAGCTTATTTTGCTGGATGAAGCGGCATGGCGCGGTCTGTGGAAGTTTATCGCGAACCACGACTCGATGATCCGCACCGTGAAGCTGCAGGCTCCCGCCGAGGACCGGCTGCCGGTCAGGCTAGGCAATCCGCGCTGCAAGCAGGAGACCGTTCCTTATTTTATGGTACGCGTGGTCGATGTTGAAGCGTTTTTGCGGCAGTATCCGTTCGCCCGAACGGAAGAAGGGGCCGAGCTGACGCTGCGCGTGGAGGATACGTTTGCTTCATGGAACGACGGGATATTCGGCATTCGCATAACTCCGGATGGAACGGCTTCCATCGAGCGGCCGGCTGCATCCGATAAAGACTTGGCGGCGGATGTATCCTGCGATATCCAGACGCTCTCGACGATGCTGGCCGGTTACCAGCGTCCGGTTTTTTTGCGGCAGACCGGCCGGCTTCAGGCATCGGAAGGAATGGCAGCGCTCCTCGAGAAGCTCATTCCGGACCGTCCTACGTACTTGATGGACTTTTTTTGAGATATTTCAGCAAATCGTGTTTGCGCAAAAAAGGTGTCAGCTCCGCCTGGGTATCGACCAGCAGGGGCTGGCCTTTTTTTGTAAACAGGAGCAGTTGCGCCGGGCGCCGGGGGTCGGCATGAATGATGACGAACACTTCCGAGGCGGGCTCCCGGCTGATTTCGGGCGGAAGTAATGCCGGTTCGGCGAGCTCGATGCGAAGGACGAGTCCGTCCTTCGGTTCGCCTTTGATCTGCGCGGCGAATCCCTTGATCGCGTTAATCCACTGACGCGCTTCCTGCTGGATTTCCGGGGTATTGGGCAGCGCAGCGACGACTTTGCCTTGGGTTACGTCAAACACCTGCACCGGCCGGCCCACCGTTTCTACCGTTACCGGCAAAATCGAGCCCGCCGCTTGGGCGGCATAAGGCGGGATGGAAAAAATCAGGCTCAATGCGGTCAAAACTATTCCAAACAGCTTCATTTCGTTCACCTCGGGGTTAGGTTTGCCAATGGGACTGCCGACTATGTGCCTCCCGGTTGCATCCTTAATGCATTCTTAGGGCGGACTCGTCCCCCGTCTTAGGTCCAGTTGCAAATACCGCCGCAGGTCCGTTTTGAACGGATGGCTCGTCGTTTACAATAAACCTATAACGAGCAACGGGTTAGCATAAAGATGAAGGTGGTAATGGCGATGAAACATAGAAAACGCGGCGGGTTGCTGGCGATTGTGCTGATTTTGGCGGGATGCGTATTTTTGCTGAATCAAATCGGGGTGCTTGCCGGATCGTGGGCTTCTTATTTAGTGCCTTTGGCATTGGTTGGGGCCGGTTATTTTGCGCTGAACTCCGGGCGAACGCTGCTTGGTCTGGCCGTAGGCGGACTCGGAGCGCTCCTCCTGCTCGGCAAGCTGGCCTCGGGACTCATCGTGGTATTGATCGCAGCAGCGCTGATCGGATACGGATTATCTCTATTGAAAAAGAAACGCTCCGCTTAAGGCGCAGCGATAGAAGGAGAAGAGAACGGGCATGAACGTATGGAGAAGAATGGCGGAAATGACGAAGGCCAAGCTGAACGACATGATGGATCGCGCGGAAGACCCGGTGACGATGCTGAATTATTACATGAGGAATCTGGATGCGGATATCGACCGCGCTGAAGCTGCAGCGGCCCGTCAGGCGGCGGCGGCGACCCGCTTGAAGGAGCGGCACGAGGATGCGCTGATGGTCGCGGCGAAAGCGGAAATGCAAGCTCAGGAAGCGCTGAAGGCCGGACGCGACGCGGATGCCAAGCAGGCGACCTTAAGCCGCATATATTATGAGGAGAAGGCCGTCGAATATGCCGAGCAATTTACGCTGGAGAAGGCAAGAGCCGATGAGCTGCTCATTCGGCTCGCGGAGCTGAAGGAAACGAAGCGGCAGATGATCGCGAAGCATGGCGATCTCGCCGCCCGGGCTGCCCACGCTGCGTCGGTGAAGCGGTTGTCCGGCGGAGCCTCCGCCGCGCAGGCCGGCTTCCGGCGCATGGAGGAGAAGCTGGCCGCCGAAGCGGATGCGGCGCCGAATGCCGGCGGCGACACGGGGTTCGCGCCGGGCAAGACGTCGCCGGCGGATGCGCTCGAAGAAGCGCTGCGCCAGCTTGGCGCGCGGCTGAAGGGCACCTCGGCGCGGTCCGGCGAGAAAGTGGCCGCGGCAAATTAGTCTTTGCCCGTGAAGCGGCAAATATGCTAGGATAAGCCATAGGGCGGGAGCGGCTGCCTATGGCTTTTTTCGCAGATACCGGATACACATAAGGAGGTGACCCCATGGAAAAAAACAACAGGAACCGCGCTGCCGCCATTGTGCTCATCGTTGCCGGGCTGTTTTTGCTGGCAGACAATCACATCAGTTTTTTCACGGTGGTCGCTCTCCTTTTTCTGATGCTTGGGGTAAAAAGGGTCCGTTCGGATTCGCCGCGCAAAGGCTTCGTGTTTTTGGCGATCGGCCTTGTGATGCTGTTCGGCGGGCATTTCTCGCTTATTCTCGCGATTATATTGATCTCGCTCGGGCTGTTTTACATCAAGTCGAGACAGCTGCACCGCAGCGAGGCCTACATCCAGAAGCAAAGGCCGATCGACAGCATCCGCTGGGGCAAAGATCCGTGGATCGTGCGCGACTGCGCGATCTGGAACGTCATCGGCGAGATTCAGATCGATCTCACCTTCGCCATTTTTGAGCAAAAGGAAACGACGCTGGTGCTGCAAGGGGTTATCGCCGACGTGGACATCATCGTGCCGGAAGGGGTCGGCGTATCGGTAACGGCCTCCGTGCTGTTCGGACAGCTGGACGTCGGACCGCAGAAGGAAGCCGGCGTCACCAACAAAATCGTCTGGCAATCGCCGGACTACGAATACTGCGATCAGCAGGTGAAACTCATTATCAGCTATATCGTAGGAGATATCGATATCAAAATCGTGTGATGCGTTAGTCCAGGGCCCGGTCCCCGGGGCGATGCGGAACACGATTTCGGAAAGGACTTTAGCCATGTTAGGGTATAAACGGCGGCTGACCAATATGATATGGCGCAGCATGGGCGAGTCGATCTTGCTCAGCTTTGTGCTGTTCGGCGTCGTTATTTATTTTTTGCACTCGGGCGGGTACTTGAAGGATTTTGCCTCGTGGGAGGAAGGCGTCAGCTTCAGTCTGACGCTGATCGGCATCGTGGCGGCGACCGGCGGGGTGTACGGCTATTGGACAAGCAGCAAGACGACCAGGCGTCTCGAGCAAATCCGCGAGGTGATGCTGTCTCTGGAGAAGGGCAACCTCAGCCGTACCGTACCCTTGCTAGGGGAAGACGAAATCGGACGACTGGGCGAACAGCTTAACCAGATCACGAAAAAATGGGAAGAGCAGGTCACCACGCTGCAGCGGCTGTCCTCGAACAACGCTCAGCTCGCGCAGAAGGCGAAATATTCGGCGATCGTCGAGGAGCGGCAGCGTCTTGCCCGCGAGCTGCATGATGCCGTCAGCCAGCAGCTGTTTGCGATTTCGATGACGGCGACGGCGGTCGGCCGGACGCTCGATAAAGATTTTGACAAAGCGCAGCGGCAAATTTATCTGATCGAAGAGATGGCTTCGGTCGCGCAATCGGAGATGAGGGCGCTGCTGCTTCATTTGCGGCCGGTGCATCTGGAGGGCAAGCGGCTCAGCGAAGGGCTCGTCGAGCTGCTGCAGGAGCTGCGGGCCAAGGTGCCGATGGAAATCAGCTGGGAGCTTGCCGAAGATATCCGGCTGCCGAAGGGGATCGAGGACCATCTGTTCCGCATAGTGCAGGAGGCGATGTCGAACGCGCTGCGCCATTCGAAGGCGAACCGGCTGGAGATCAAGCTGACGCAGCCCGGCGATACGATCCGGCTGTCGATTCGCGACGACGGCGTCGGCTTCAAGCTCGACGAGAAAAAACACGCCTCCTACGGCATCGTGACGATGAAGGAGCGCGTCAACGAGATCGGCGGATCGTTTAATATTATAACCGCGCCGGACAAAGGAACCCGGATCGAAATCCGGGTGCCGATTTTGGCTGAAGGAGGAGATGCGATTGGAACCGAAGATTAAGGTGCTGCTGGTCGACGACCATGAGATGGTGCGCATCGGGCTTGCCGCCGTGCTCGGCACGGAGGACGATATCGAAGTGGTCGGGGAAGCGAGCAACGGTCAGGAAGGCATCCGGCTCGCGCAGGAGTACAGGCCGGATGTCGTGCTGATGG
Source organism: Paenibacillus hamazuiensis (assembly GCF_023276405.1). Lineage (NCBI taxonomy): Bacteria > Bacillati > Bacillota > Bacilli > Caryophanales > Paenibacillaceae > Paenibacillus > Paenibacillus hamazuiensis. The sequence goes on along the minus strand of NZ_JALRMO010000001.1, from coordinate 5,452,219 downwards.
ACCTCGTCATGGAAGGAATGGACGGCATCGAGACGACGCGCAGACTGCTGCAGCTGTACCCGGATTGCAAGGTGATCGTGCTGACGAGCTTTTTGGACGATGAAAAAATGTACCCCGTCATCGAGGCCGGCGCCTTCAGCTACCTGCTCAAAACGTCCCGCGCCTCCGAAATCGCCCAGGCGATCCGCGCCGCGGTCAAAGGCCAATCCGTACTCGAGTCGCAGGTCGCTTCGAAAATCATGAACCGGTTCCGCCAGCCGGCGAAACCGCAAACGCTCCCGCACGAGGAACTGACCGAGCGGGAGATGGAGGTACTGAGGCTCATCGCCGCGGGCAAGTCCAACCAGGACGTCGCCGACGAGTTGTTCATCGGCATCAAGACCGTCAAGTTTCACGTGACGAACATTCTCGCCAAGCTCGGGGTAGAGGACCGCACGCAGGCGGCGATTTACGCGTTCAAGCACGGGCTGGCGGAGTAGCGGGTAGTTTCGGAAAGTTCATCATTCAAAAATGGACGTTCGCTGCATAAAAAGGTGCGAGTCGCACTTTTTATGCGGCGAGCGTCTTTTTTTGTAGATCCGACAAGTATAGTTTAGCGTGCCCGGCATAGGATTTTGCGCTGGCAAAATCCATGCCGGGCAAACGCGAGTCCTAGGCACGCATTCACTCCTACGGCACCGCGCTCAAGGTAAAGCGTGAAAGCGTAGGATTCTGCGAGGCAGAATCCACGCTATCGAACGCGAGCACGAGGCACGCAAAATCCTCCCGCGGCACCGCACCAAAAGTGCAGCGTGTCCTGCATAGGATTTATTACCTAAAAGCAATAAATCCATGCCGGACAAACGCGAACTAGCAGCGAGCAGTCCCTCAAACCGGGCGGGTCCAGGGCGCCTGAGCGCCTTAAGGGCTTTGCGGAGCAAAGCCGGCTACGGAAGCCTGGGGTCCCCCTTTAAGGGGGATTTAGGGGGTGGCCCAACTTAGGGGGTGGCCCTACTTAAGAGGAATTATTTTCTTTTTATGTTGCACTAATGCAAAATAATTTCGTATAATTCATAATGTAGGTAAAAGGAAAATAAATTGTATTAAGGGAAAAGTTTGTCCTACATAAAACAAAAAGGAGCGAATGGAATGAATCGCAAACGAATTTGGCACAGAGCGATGAGGAGGTTTGGCACGGTTTTGTTCGCGTTTGTCGCAGCGATTTCACTCAGCGCATGCGGAGCGAAGCAGGCGGCGACAAGCCAGGCCCCTTCGGGGGGAACGGTGAAGGCGACTACTACGATAGGCATGATCACGGACATTGTGAAGCAGGTCGGCGGCGAGCATGTGACGGTAACGGGAATCATGAAGGCGGGTGTCGATCCCCATCTGTACAAAGCGTCGCAAGGAGATATCGGCAAACTCGAGCAGGCGGACATTATTTTTTACAATGGGCTGCATCTGGAAGGAAAAATGGCTGAAATTTTTGAAAAGATGGCCAAAAACAAGCCGACTGTCGCGGTGTCGAAAAACATACCCGTTTCAAAGCTCAGAGCGGGCGACCCCGAACAGGGAACCGAGCACGATCCGCATATCTGGTTTGATGTGCAGCACTGGATGACGGCGACGGAAACGGTCAGGGACGAACTGATCAAGGTTGATCCGGCCCATGCCGACGCTTACAGAAAAAACACGGAGGATTACTTAAAGCAGCTGATGGAGCTGGACGCTTACGCGAGGCAGCAGATCGCCTCCATTCCCGAGGGGCAGCGGGTGCTTGTAACGGCCCATGACGCATTTGGCTATTTCGGCGACGCGTATGCGATCAAAGTAACGGGTTTGCAAGGAATGAGCACCGCCTCGGAAGCCGGAACAAAAGATGTGACCGAGCTGAGAGATTTTTTGGTCGCCAATAAAATCAAGGCGGTTTTCATCGAATCCAGCGTACCGCGCAAAGCGATCGATGCGGTCATTCAAGGGGCGAAGGAAAAAGGACACACGATTACGATCGGCGGGGAGCTGTTTTCCGACGCGATGGGCGAGGAAGGTACGCCGGAAGGTACGTACGTCGGGATGGTGCGCCATAACGTCGATACGATCGTCAAAGCATTGAAATAATCGATATGCAGGAGGAGAGGCGAAATGAAATCTTTACCGTTAGCGGTCAGCGACTTGTCCGTCGCCTATCAGAAGAAGCCGGTGCTGCGCGGCGTTACCTTCGAAGTGCCGGAAGGAAAGCTGATCGGCATCATCGGTCCGAACGGAGCGGGAAAATCGACGCTGATCAAAGCGTCGCTGGGCCTCATTCCCCGGCTGACCGGAGATGTATCGATTTATGGCAAATCGTACAAAGAGCAGAGAAAACTCGTCGGTTATGTGCCGCAGCGGGAATCGGTCGATTGGGATTTCCCGACGAATGCGCTTGATGTCGTCATGATGGGCAGATACGGCCATTTGGGCTGGTTCCGGCGGCCTGGGGCGGAAGAGAAGCGGATCGCACTCGAATGTTTGGCCAAGGTCGGGATGGCGGATTACGCCGGGCGGCAAATCAGCCAGCTTTCCGGCGGACAGCAGCAGCGTATCTTTTTGGCGAGAGCGCTGGCCCAGGATGCGCAGCTGTATTTCATGGATGAGCCGTTCGTCGGGGTCGACGCCGCTACCGAGAAAGCGATCGTTGCGCTGCTCGGCGAGCTGAAAAGGCAGGGAAAAACGGTGCTCGTCGTTCACCACGATCTGGCTACGGTCAAGGAATACTTCGATTGGGTCATGCTGCTGAACGTTCACTTGATCGAATTCGGACCGACCGAAAAAGTGTTTACCACACAAAACCTGCAGCGGACGTACGGCGGCAAGCTGGCTGTTTTGGACCGCGACGATCAGCCGATGCTGATCCCTTCGAGGTGACGGCGATGAACAACTGGCTCTTGATGTTTTCCGATCCGAACGCCAGGTGGATTTTGCTCGGCTGCATGCTGCTCGGGCTGAGCAGCGGCGTAATCGGCTGCTTCGCATACTTACGCAAGCAATCGCTTATGGGCGACGCGCTGGCGCATGCGGCGCTGCCGGGCGTATGCATCGCTTTTATGCTGACCGGCTCGAAGTCGATATTCGGTTTCCTGCTCGGTGCCGCGGTAGCCGGAGTGGCGGCTACGCTTACGATCGGCTTCATGACCCGCTACACGCGCATCAAGCAGGATTCGGCGATTGCTGCGACGCTGTCCGTATTTTTCGGTGTCGGGATCATGCTGCTCACCGAAATTCAGCACAGCGGCAGCGGAAATCAAAGCGGTCTTGACAAATTTTTGTTCGGTCAAGCGGCCACGATGGTATTATCCGACGTGTATACGATGACCGTCATCTCCGCTTTGCTGGTCGGCGCCTGCACGCTCTTGTTTAAAGAGTTCAAACTGATCAGCTTTGACCCTGGCTTCGCCCGCGGACTCGGCTTTCCGGTGGCGCTGCTGGATCAGGCGATCATGCTGCTGATCGTCGTAGCCGTCGTCGTCGGCATTCAGGCGGTCGGGGTTGTCCTGATGGCGGCGCTGCTCATTACGCCGGCCGTATCGGCACGTTACTGGACGGAGAGGCTTGGCGTAATGGTAGGTTTGGCGGGGGTGTTCGGGGCGGTTTCCGGCTTCGCCGGCACATGGATCAGCGCGCAGGGAGCCAACCTGCCGACAGGGCCGCTCAGCGTGCTGTGCGCGACCGGTTTGTTCGCCGTATCCGTCGTTTTTGCCCCCCGGAGAGGGCTGCTGTCCAAGCTGCTTATTCGCCTGTCGGTGAAAAAAAGGGTCATAACCGAAAGCGCGGTCGGATCCGGCAAGGGGGAGACGGCATGAATACGTTTTTTGTGATTTTAACGGGAGTGCTCGTGGCGAGCGCCTGCGGTGTGGTCGGCTGTTTCCTCGTGCTGCGCAAAATGGCGATGATCGGCGATGCGATCAGTCACTCGGTGCTGCCCGGGATCGTCATCGCCTTTCTCGTCAGCGGAAGCCGTGAATCGGTGGCGATGATGCTCGGTGCGGCCGTGATCGGGCTGCTCACCGTCTTCCTGATCCAGCTGTTCCACCAAAGCGGGGTACAGTCGGATGCTTCGATCGGAGTCGTTTTTACGGCATTGTTCGCTATAGGGATAACGATGGTCAGCTTGTACACCCGCAATATCGACCTCGATCTAGACTGTGTGTTGTACGGGGAAATCGCTTATGTGCCTTGGAATACGATCGAATGGTTCGGAACGGATATCGGCCCGAAAGCGGTCTGGCTGGTCGGCTTTGCGTTTGCGCTTAACGTGCTCGTCATCGGTTTGTTTTACAAGCAGTTCAAGGTATGCTCGTTCGATCCGGGGCTGGCTGCGGCCGTCGGCATTCCGGTTGCGCTCTTTCATTACTTGCTGATGGGGCTTGTCTCGGTGACGACCGTCGCTTCCTTCGAAAGCGTTGGCGCCATTCTCGTTGTCGGCATGCTTGTCGTCCCACCGCTCACCGCATATTTGCTGACGGAAAAGCTGAGCCGAATGATCGTCTACAGCGTTCTGATCGGCTCCGCCAGCGCGGTAGCGGGGTACTACCTGGCCATGCTGCTGGACGCCTCGATCGCAGCCAGCATGATTACGGTGGCGGGAGCGTTCCTGCTCCTGGCGATTTTATTTTCTCCTACCCATGGGGTGGTGCTGCGCAAGCTGCGGCAAAAACGCGGTCTGGGAGAGGTGGCTGCGGAGGTGTGAGCCTGTTTTCGGTTGCGACCGACTGCTTACAGCACCATGATGCATGTACAGTTCTTTACGCGAATTGAACAAGCGATGATGAAAAAGGGATGTTCCCATCCGGCGATTGTGCCGGGAGGGGAACATCCCTTTCATTGATAGCTGTTTTCCGGGGCAGACAACTTTCTGTCGTTTACCCCTTGGTGTACAGCTTGATTTCGTTAAAAGCCATAAGCAGCGGCGCCACGCCGTGGCCGTTGTTGTCCACGACCGCTTCGCCGTGAATGTAATAATCGAAGCTGCCGTCGCGGATCACGCCGGTGTCCGGATGCTTGCCGAGGCCTGCACTTTTGCAGATGCCGCCGAGCAGCACTTCGCCGTCCTGCTCGCGCAAGTACTTTTGCAGCGTACCGTCAAACGCTTTTTTGCCGATCGCTGCATACTCTTGCGCCAGGTAGCCGAGGCGCACTGCTTTTAAAGCGGCGTAAGCGATCATCAGCGTTCCGCTGGACTCCAGGTAATTTTCCGGATGGTCGCCCTTATCCACAACCTGGTACCACATGCCGCTTTCATGCTGGTGGGGCAGCATATCGTCGATCGTTTCCTTGAGCAGCCGCTTCAGCTGCGCCGTATCCGCGGGTTCGCCCTCCAGCAGCTCCAGCACGTCGACCAGGGCCATCACAAACCAGCCGACGGCGCGTCCCCATACATTCGGAGAGCGGCCGGTCGTTTTGTCGCACCAGAAAATTTCCCGGCTTTCGTCGTAAGCGTGGGCGTATAGGCGTTTTTCTTCGTCGTAGACGAATTTTCGCACGTTGGCGAATTGGTTCAGCGTGTCCGAGTAGTCCTTGCCGTCTTCGAACTCCTTAATATACTGGATATAAAAAGGCTGGCCCATATAAAGCCCGTCGAGCCAAATTTGGTTCGGGTAGTTTTCCTTATGCCAAAAGCTGCCCGATTTCGTTCTTGGGTACGTTTTCAACTGGTTGAAAATGAGATCGAGCACCCGTTTGTATTTCGGATCGTTTTCTTTTTGGTATAGTTCGAACAGGATGGACGCCATCCGAATTTGGTCGATGCTGTAATAGGAGACATCGATTTCCGGGATGCTGCCGTCGGCGTCATACAGCCGGTCGATGAACTGTTTGACGAACTTGTAATCGGTTTCGCTGGCGGTCTGCCCGCAGCTGTCCAAATAAGATTTGAGAATGCATGCTTCAATATAATGCCACCGGAGAGAATACCATTTTTCGGACGACATATATTGCTCTTTCAGTTTTTCCACCAATGCGTAAGACAAAATCCAACACCTCCCGCCTAATTATAGCAAGCCAAGGCGGGCTTATCCAGCATTGACATGGGAGATCCATCCGGATCTGTCGGGCCGGGGCCGGGGCGGCGTCGGCGGCTCGGTCCAAGTGACCGAAGCGGGCGATCAGACAGGCCCGTTACGCCGCCGCTCGCTTGCTGTAGTTCCCAGGGTGCCCCTTATGTGGCTAGCGTACAATCATGTCGTCGCGGCGCGGACCTACGCCGATCCACTTCACCGGCACGCCGATCTGCTCTTCGACGAAGCGCACATAGCTCTGCGCTTCCGCGGGCAGCGCGGCGAAGTCGCGTACGCCGCTGATGTCGCAGCGCCAGCCGGGGAGCTGCTCGTACACCGGCTTCGCCCGGTCCAGCAGCGGCGCCGGCGGAAAATCCGTTGTCGCGACGCCGTCCACGTCGTACGCGACGCAAACCGGGATGTGCTCGAGATACCCGAGCACATCGAGCAGCGACAGCGCGACTTCGTTCGCGCCCTGCACCATGACGCCGTAACGCGTCGCCACGGCGTCGAACCAACCCATGCGGCGCGGCCGTCCCGTCTTGGCGCCGTATTCGCCGGCGTCGCCGCCCCGGCGGCGGAGCTCCTCGGCTTCCGCGCCGTGGAGCTCCGTCACGAACGGGCCGGAACCGACGCAGCTCGAGTACGCCTTGGCGACGGCGATGATGCGGCCGATCGCCTGCGGCGGCAGACCGGCGCCGACCGCCGCGAATCCGGCGAGCGTCGACGACGACGTCGAGAACGGATAGATGCCGTGATCCGGGTCGCGCAATGCGCCGAGCTGGCCTTCCACGACGATGTGCCGGCCCTGCCGCCACGCCTCGTGCAGCAGCTTCGTCGTGTTGCAGACGTACGGGCGAATCCGCTTGCCCCATGCGGCAAGCTCTTCGGCCAGCGCCGCCGCATCCAGCTTCGGCTGCCCTCCGTACAGATGCTCGAGCAGCACATTTTTCGCGGTCAGCGACGCTTCGAGCCGCGCAAGCAGCCGCTGCGGGTGATACAAATCGGCCACCTGCACGCCAAGCTTCGCGTATTTGTCCGCATAAAACGGCGCGATCCCCGATTTGGTCGAGCCGAACGAATGTTTTCCGAGCCGTTCCTCTTCCAGAGCGTCAAACTGCAAATGATAAGGCAGCACAATCTGCGCCCGATCGGAAATGCAAAGCTTTGGCTCGGGGACGCCTCGCTCCTGCAAAGCGGCAAGCTCCTGCAGCAATCCGGGCACATTCAGCGCGACGCCGGGACCGATCACATTGACGACTCCGGGATGAAAAACGCCGGAAGGCAGCATATGCAGCGCAAATTTGCCGGAAGCGTTGATGATCGTGTGTCCCGCGTTGTTGCCTCCTTGGTAACGCACGACATAATCCGCCCGCTCCGCCAAAATATCCGTCAGCTTGCCTTTCCCTTCGTCGCCCCAATTGGCGCCGACTACCGCCGTAACTCCATGGTTCATGCTTCAACCTCTCCTTTGGTATTTGTGCATGTCCTTGCAACGATAGTATACTAATAGGACAAGCCATTAGAAAAATTAATGTTTTTCATACTCGATATAAACGGTGGTAATGTTGAAGTGGATGTCAATTTGGAGCTATACAGGGTGTTTTACGAGACCGCCAAAGCAGGCAGCTTCAGCAAGGCGGCGGAATCGCTGTTTATTACGCAGCCGGCCGTCAGCCATGCTATCAAGCAGCTGGAGGAGAAGCTGGGAGGTACGCTGTTTTTTCGCACGACGAGAGGAGTTACGCTGACCAAAGAAGGAGAAGTGCTGCTGCAGTACATCGGGCAGGCGTTTAATTTTGTGAAAATGGCCGAAAGCAAGCTGAGCGAAATGCATCAGCTCGAAAGCGGCGAAATTCATATCGGGGCGAGCGATACGTTATGCCGCCATGTGCTGCTGCCTCACCTGGAGACCTTCCATAACGATTATCCGTACATCAAGCTTCACGTTACGAACCGTACATCCCCCGAGACGATCCGGCTGCTGAAGGAAGGCAAAATCGATTTCGGTCTGGTCAATCTGCCGGTTGGAGATCCTCAAGTGAAAGTAACCGAGGGGATGGCCGTGCACGATATTTTCATCGGCGGGCCGAAATACGATTCGCTTCGCACGCAGCCTCTTCCTTTTGCCGAGCTTGCGCGGCATCCGCTTATATTGCTGGAAACGGGCAGCACGACGAGGCGCACCTTCGACCGGTATGCGGAGAGCCGGGGGATCCGGCTTGTGCCCGAAATCGAGCTTGGCAGCATCGATCTGCTGGTGCAGTTTGCAAAAATCGGGCTCGGCCTTGCCTGTGTGACCCGCGAATTTGTGCGCGAGGAGCTGGATAGGGGCGATGTGATCGAAATTCCGCTTACGGAACCGCTGCCTGAGCGGCGCATCGGCATCGTTACGCTGAAGGAAGTGCCCCTCTCGGTTGCCGCCAAGCGGATGATGAGCAGGCTCGGATTTGCGATAACGTAAAGGGACGTGTGTCCCTGACGGGCAATAAACGTAAAAAGACCGGCCAAGCCGGTCTTGTCGCTTAAAAGTAGCTGTTAAGCAGCAGCCCCGTCATCGGAACGGGCATATACGATTGCAGGCTGCCGGCGAACGAATAGTTCATATAGCCGCGGAATATCGGGCTGCGTTTGTTGAGCATTGCCTCGGGAGGCATTTCCTGAAGGCGTTCGGCGGCTTTGGCCAAGCCGGCTGCCAGACCGCCAAGTCCGCTCAAGCTGCGCTTCACGCCGTTAAAATCTTCTACGATGCCTCGTTTGAGATCCTCTTCATCGAGCATCAACGTACCGTCCGCCTGTTTGGCAATGCCCAGCGTTCCCAGGGTAAAAATCGACACTGTTTGCTGAAAGCCGCGGGTGGCCGTACCGTTGATCCAACCGTTCACATTTTTGGCCGTCATCTGAAACTCGTTATAGCTGGCGATCAAATTTTGCACCTGCTTCACAATCGCATCGTCGTCAGGTTTAATCGCAATGGTAACCTCGTCGTCCGCCGGTCGATTCAGCGTCAACTCGACTTTCCCGTCGTCGAGAGAGACGCCGTTGCTTTGGTATGTCAGGCTCGGACCGTCGTTGATCCGGTATACGGCATTGGCCGCGGGCCGGGAAACGGTTCCGATTCCCGTGGCGGTGACGGCTTCGCCCGATACATCGGCAAGAGCGAAAGCGTGATCGGTTCCCGTTTCCGCCGATGCCAGCTCTAAAAATACGGTACTCGTCTGATCGTCGTACCGCAAAACAGCGGCAACTCCCGCATTGGAGCCGTTGATCGCGTTTTTCATTTTCGATAGCGTCTGTTCGTTGGTATCCCCGGCGCCAATGTTGATCGAAATAGCCGTTGTTTTGCCGCCCGTGGTCAAGCTGAATTGATGCGTGCCCGCGGACAAAACGGAAGGGGCCGACTTGTCCAGTTCGAGGCCTGTATTTTTTTGCGATACTGCCGTGTTGTCTACCTTGATTCGGTAAGAGGCCGGTTCCGCCCCCGTGTCGGCTGTCGCCGCGACCGCATCCTTGTTGCCCGAGTCGGCCGTCCGCCGGTTCAGGGAGCCCGCGCTTCCGGTCAGCGCCACCGCCGCCTGCTGCACGTTTTTCGCAGATTGAAAAATCGATGCGACACCTGTTGCGGCAGTTTGCACAAACTGATTGTAGGCATACCGCTGAAACGGATAGACGACGGGCAGTCCCGTTCTCGCCGCCGGAGCAGCCGCTTTATTTCGCCGGGCCGCGTCGATGGCGTAGAAGATTGAATTCGTTTGATAGGCGCTTAACAGCTGCCATGTATTTGCCGCCATCTCAAACACCCCACGATCGTTGGAAAAAGTTACCCTCATTATAGCCGATACAGGGACAACCCGTAAATTGGAACTTGACAAATTTAAGTGGTCTTTCCAGTCACCTGGTGATACTATTGTAATTGCCGATTTTTTAAAAAAGGAGCGAACGATTCATGAATTTGACCCATGGCGTCGTCATCGTTATCGTTATCGCCGTAAGCTTGCTGTTCCTTTGGTTTATAGGGAAAAAATACATAAAATAGATGGGTGCCCCGCTTTAAATCCGAGCAATTTCGCTCTCATCGTCATAACATGATACATACGTTGATGACGGGAGCGAAGAGCATGATTCGCAAGCGAAATTCGTCCCTTGACGATAAATTTATCATGGGGCTTATCGAACGGCTGTTGCTGCCGTTTACTCGGCAAACGATGCCGGATATCAGAGTCGATCTGAAAACGATCCGCAAGCGGCTGAACGGATCGATCACCTTTGTCGCTCAGACGGCCGGCCGCAACCCGGTCGGTTTCATTACTATGAGAAGGCAGGAGCATATGATGCTGATCGATATGCTGGCGGTGGATACCGTTTACCAGAGCAAAGGTTTCGGTTCCATGCTGATGAGAAAAGCGGAGCGGACCGCAAAGCAGCTTGGCTGCACGCAATTATCCCTGTGGGTTGACGAGCAAAACCCGCGCGCGCAAACGTTTTACGGCGCCAAAGGCTACAGCCCCGTTCATTATAATCCGCAAATCCGATGTTATTTGATGAGCAAACATATATCCGACTAAAAAACAAACCAAGGCCTGCGACCTTGGTTTTGTTTTTAAATTAAGACAAATAATAAAGCAATGAGGGCCAGATCCAAAACGATGGCGGGCCCGGCCGGGAAGGCCGGATAAAGAGCGTACGAGGCTGCATTCAATTTGGCCTGCCCCTTCCGACCGGATTTTTTAACGGATTTTTTCTTCTTTCCGGCCCTGTTTGTCTGAACGCTCTGTTCCGAGTTCAAATAAAGCTTGCCGTCCTTTACCTCGCTGAGCACCCCTGTAATCTCGGTGCCGTCGTGCATGACGGCGACGATCGTTTTGCCGCAGTGGGGTCTGCATTGCTCTTCCGTAACCGGGTGAATCATCTTCATGTAGACTCGCCTCCTTCTACGCCGCGTTTTCCATATTAGCCTATTCACCGGCGGCATTACGGCTTGGGTGAACGCCCGTATGCAAGCGCCTATTTTGCAGGTTGTTTGCTTGAAAAATGTTCCATGGCAAATGTTGAAAGTCCCCCTTAACTTCGTTATTCTAATATCAAAAGGCAAGAATCGTGCCTTTCACAAAATAACAGGGAAAGAATGATGAGCGATGAGCAATGCGGTTTATTTAATATTTGGCGCAACCGGCGACCTTGCTCGCCGCAAGCTGTTTCCCGCCTTTTACGCACTTTACCGGGAAGGGAAATTGGCTGAAAACTTTGCCGTGGTCGGACTCGCCCGGCGTCCCCGCTCGAACGAGCAGTTTCGGGACGATTTGCTGAGATCGATCCAGGAGTTCGCCCGTTACGACGTATCCAAAGATGAGAAATGGAACCAGTTTGCCTCGCATTTCGAATATTTGTCGCTCGACATCAATAATGTGGACGGCTTCCGTGAACTGAAGGGGTTGACCGACTCGCTGGACCAAAAATTCGACGTTGGCGGCAACCGGCTGTTCTACCTGGCTCTTGCCCCCGAGCTGTTCGGCAGCGTGGCGCACAATTTGCGCGCCGGCGGGCTGCTTGAAGTGGATGGATGGCATCGCCTCGTCATCGAAAAGCCTTTCGGCTACGATCTTCCGTCCGCGCAAAAACTCAACGATGAAATTCGCCAAGTTTTCAGGGAGAAGGACGTATACCGGATCGACCATTATCTCGGCAAGGAAATGGTGCAAAATATCGGCGTGCTCAGGTTCGGCAATGCGTTTTTCGAGCCGCTCTGGAACAACAAGTACATCGCCAACATGCAGATTACGCTCAGTGAAACCGTCGGCGTCGAGGACCGCGGCGGATATTACGACCACTCGGGGGCGCTGCGGGATATGGCGCAAAACCATATGCTGCAAATGCTTGCCATCATGGCCATGGAGCCGCCAAGCCGGCTAAATCCCGAAGATCTTCGCGACGAGAAGGTGAAGGTATTCCGCTCTTTGCGGGGCTATCAGTCGCCCGATGAAGTTCGCGCTCACGTCGTTCGCGGTCAATACGTCGCCGGCGAAGCGAACGGGAAGCATCTGCCCGCGTACCGGGACGAGCCTTCCGTCGATGCGAATTCGACGACCGAAACATATTTTGCCGCCAAAGTATTTGTGGACAACTTCCGCTGGGCAGGCGTGCCTTTTTACATTCGTACGGGAAAACGGCTTCCGGTGAAAACGACCGAGGTTGTCGTCGAGTTCAAAAACGTGCCGAACAACGTCTATTTGGCCCAGAAGAACGACCTGCAGCCCAATTTGCTGGTGTTCCGCATCAATCCGATGGAAGGCATCTATATGAAGATGAATGCGAAACGCCCTGGCTCCGAGGGGACCGTTATTCCTATAGCGATGGATTTTTGCCAAAGCTGCCAGGTCGGCCTGAACACGCCGGAAGCTTACGAGCGTTTGCTGTATGACGCGGCGCGCGGAGATTCGACGTATTTTACGCGCTGGGACGAGGTGTCTTTGGCGTGGGAGTTCATCGATAAAATCGCCGCCGCCTGGAGCGAAAGCTCTCACGATTTGGCGACATATCCCGCAGGGTCCTGGGGACCGGAACGGGCCCATCAACTGCTTGCGGACGACGGCTTCAAGTGGTGGCCGGTCAACGGCCAGCATGAGGGAGAAGTCGTTTGGGCCACTAATCTCGGGTAAGCAGTTTAAAGACGGGGAGGGGGATACCGATGTTCAAGTTATACGATATTTCGATGACGATTCGGGAAAACATGCAGGTGTGGAACAACAAAGACACCAAGAAACCGTCTTTTGAAAACACGGCCAACCACGAGATCGGGCAAACGTACGAAACGCGCATCAGCATGGACGCACACACAGGCACGCATCTTGATGCGCCGCTTCATATGCTCAAAGGCGGAGATACGATCGATAAAATCCCTCTGGATCATCTGATCGGCCCGGCGCGCGTGCTCGATTTGACCCGTGTGGAGGGCAGCATCGGCCGCGAGCATTTGGAGCCCTTTGCAATCCGGGAGAACGAGTGGATTCTTCTGAAAACGCGCAGTTCGTTCAGCGAAGAGTTCGATTTTGACTTTGTTTTTGTCAACATGGAAGGAGCGCGATACTTGGCCGAGCTGAAAATTCGCGGCGTCGGCACGGACGCGCTCGGCATCGAGCGGGCGCAGCCAGATTATTCGACTCATCGCACTTTAATGAGCAATAACGTGCTGATTCTGGAAGGGCTTCGGCTGAAGGATGTCCCTGCCGGTCCTTATTGGTTCGTGCTTGCGCCGCTGAAACTCGAAGGCATCGAAGCTGCCCCCGCCCGGGCTTTTTTGCTCGGAAGCTGACTTCTATTGCGTTGAAGCCACCGAATGGACTTTTGTTCCTTCGGTGGTTTGTTTTTTCATTTGCATTGTACGAGGCATTCGTGATATATTGTAACTCCGGCCGCGAGAGATGCGGCGGAGCGGCAAGCGAGTGAGTTGATCGTCAGCTGCTCGCAAGAGCGCTGGAAATAAACAACCACTTGCAAAAAGCCGCAGAACATGATAGAGTATTTCCTCGGGTCGCCAAAAACGGTGATTCGACAAACGGAAGAAACTTCATGTTGCAAATTGGTTTTAAACATGTTATATTGTTAATCCGGCTGTTTGAAATGAACGGCTTGGAGGGATAATAAGAAAAGTTTTTGCTTCTAAAATAAAGCTTGCTCTTTGAAAACTGAACAACGAGTAGCGTGCGGATCTCGATTCGAATGAGTCGAATCCAACAATAAGTCAGTAACGTAATTGAGCTATACAAACAGCTTCAATCCCAGCAATGGGACTTTATTGGAGAGTTTGATCCTGGCTCAGGACGAACGCTGGCGGCGTGCCTAATACATGCAAGTCGAGCGGATCTTTCCTTCGGGGAAGGTTAGCGGCGGACGGGTGAGTAACACGTAGGCAACCTGCCTGTAAGATCGGGATAACTACCGGAAACGGTAGCTAAGACCGGATAGATGGTTTCTCCGCATGGAGAGATCAAGAAACACGGAGCAATCTGTGGCTTACAGATGGGCCTGCGGCGCATTAGCTAGTTGGTGAGGTAACGGCTCACCAAGGCGACGATGCGTAGCCGACCTGAGAGGGTGATCGGCCACACTGGGACTGAGACACGGCCCAGACTCCTACGGGAGGCAGCAGTAGGGAATCTTCCGCAATGGACGCAAGTCTGACGGAGCAACGCCGCGTGAGTGATGAAGGTTTTCGGATCGTAAAGCTCTGTTGCCCTGGACGAACGCTTGGGAGAGTAACTGCTCTCAAGGTGACGGTACAGGAGAAGAAAGCCCCGGCTAACTACGTGCCAGCAGCCGCGGTAATACGTAGGGGGCAAGCGTTGTCCGGAATTATTGGGCGTAAAGCGCGCGCAGGCGGTTCTTTAAGTCTGGTGTTTAAGCCCAGGGCTCAACCCTGGTTCGCACCGGAAACTGGAGGACTGGAGTGCAGGAGAGGAAAGCGGAATTCCACGTGTAGCGGTGAAATGCGTAGAGATGTGGAGGAACACCAGTGGCGAAGGCGGCTTTCTGGCCTGTAACTGACGCTGAGGCGCGAAAGCGTGGGGAGCAAACAGGATTAGATACCCTGGTAGTCCACGCCGTAAACGATGAGTGCTAGGTGTCGGGGGTTTCGATACCCTCGGTGCCGAAGTCAACACAGTAAGCACTCCGCCTGGGGAGTACGCTCGCAAGAGTGAAACTCAAAGGAATTGACGGGGACCCGCACAAGCAGTGGAGTATGTGGTTTAATTCGAAGCAACGCGAAGAACCTTACCAGGTCTTGACATCCCTCTGAATGTCCTAGAGATAGGGCAGGCCTTCGGGACAGAGGAGACAGGTGGTGCATGGTTGTCGTCAGCTCGTGTCGTGAGATGTTGGGTTAAGTCCCGCAACGAGCGCAACCCTTGATCTTAGTTGCCAGCACGTGAGGTGGGCACTCTAAGATGACTGCCGGTGACAAACCGGAGGAAGGTGGGGATGACGTCAAATCATCATGCCCCTTATGACCTGGGCTACACACGTACTACAATGGCCGGTACAACGGGAAGCGAAGGAGCGATCTGGAGCGAATCTTTAGAAGCCGGTCTCAGTTCGGATTGCAGGCTGCAACTCGCCTGCATGAAGTCGGAATTGCTAGTAATCGCGGATCAGCATGCCGCGGTGAATACGTTCCCGGGTCTTGTACACACCGCCCGTCACACCACGAGAGTTTACAACACCCGAAGTCGGTGGGGTAACCGCAAGGAGCCAGCCGCCGAAGGTGGGGTAGATGATTGGGGTGAAGTCGTAACAAGGTAGCCGTATCGGAAGGTGCGGCTGGATCACCTCCTTTCTATGGAGTCCATGGCATCAGCAGGATGCCGGACAAATACATGCACGTTACTCGTTGCTCAGTTTTGAGAGAGCAATTCTCTCCGTTCAAATAGAAAGGCCTTGTTCTGCGGTATAGCGGAACTGAGGTGCGCTATTTGGGTGAAACATCGCTATTCGGGCTAAATAGAGGAACTACGTTCCTTTATTTAAGCGAAACGGCGATGGAAACGCCAAAATCGAAGCGAATAGCGGAATACAGTTCCGTTATTTATGGCGAGCGGCGTGAATGAGGTGAAATAACGCACCTGAGGTGCGCTATTTTGCAAAGCTCGCGATCTTAGGGTCGCAATTTGTTCCTTGAAAACTAGATAGCGAAACAACTTCAAG
Organism: Paenibacillus hamazuiensis; assembly: GCF_023276405.1. Classification (NCBI taxonomy): domain Bacteria; kingdom Bacillati; phylum Bacillota; class Bacilli; order Caryophanales; family Paenibacillaceae; genus Paenibacillus; species Paenibacillus hamazuiensis. Next base: position 5,436,509 of record NZ_JALRMO010000001.1, on the reverse strand, counting down.
CGAAAGCTTAGAATTCCTTAGTTTTGAATTAGCTGGTTAAGCTAATAAGAGCACACGGAGGATGCCTAGGCGCTAGGAGCCGAAGAAGGACGTGGCGAACGACGAAATGCCTCGGGGAGCCGTAAGCAGGCGTTGATCCGGGGATGTCCGAATGGGGGAACCCAGCCGAGGTAATACTCGGTTACCTCTACCTGAATACATAGGGTAGTTGGAGGCATACGAGGGGAACTGAAACATCTAAGTACCCTCAGGAGAAGAAAACAAAAGTGATTCCGTCAGTAGCGGCGAGCGAACGCGGAGTAGCCCAAACCAGGGGGCTTGCCCCCTGGGGTTGTGGGACGTCAATGTGCGAAAAGCAGAGTAAGCGAACAGGTCTGGAAAGGCCGGCCAAAGAAGGTAAAAGCCCTGTAACTGAAACTTTGCGTATCGCTAGACGGATCCCGAGTACCGCGGGACACGAGGAACCCCGTGGGAAGCAGGCAGGACCATCTGCCAAGGCTAAATACTCCCTAGCGACCGATAGTGAAGCAGTACCGTGAGGGAAAGGTGAAAAGAACCGCGGGAGCGGAGTGAAACAGAACCTGAAACCGTGTGCTTACAAGAAGTCAGAGCCCGTTAAAGGGTGATGGCGTGCCTTTTGTAGAATGAACCGGCGAGTTACGTTCACGTGCGAGGTTAAGGTGAAGAGCCGAAGCCGCAGCGAAAGCGAGTCTGAATAGGGCGACTTGAGTACGTGGGCGTAGACCCGAAACCGTGTGATCTACCCCTGTCCAGGGTGAAGGTGCGGTAACACGCACTGGAGGCCCGAACCCACGAATGTTGAAAAATTCGGGGATGAGGTGGGGGTAGGGGAGAAATTCCAATCGAACTCGGAGATAGCTGGTTCTCCCCGAAATAGCTTTAGGGCTAGCCTCGGGATAAGAGTAGCGGAGGTAAAGCACTGATTGGGTGCGGGGCCCGCCAAGGGTTACCAAGTCCAGTCAAACTCTGAATGCCGCATACTTATACCCGGGAGTCAGACGGTGAGTGCTAAGATCCATCGTCAAGAGGGAAACAGCCCAGATCATCAGCTAAGGTCCCCAAGTGTGTGTTAAGTGGGAAAGGATGTGGAGTTGCACAGACAACCAGGATGTTGGCTTAGAAGCAGCCACCATTGAAAGAGTGCGTAATAGCTCACTGGTCGAGTGACTCTGCGCCGAAAATGTAACGGGGCTAAACACACCACCGAAGCTATGGGTCAGCATCGTTTCCACTGCATCTTTGAGGCTGTGTGCAGCCCGGGGCATTCGCCAGATTCAACCGCTAGGTTGATTCAAGAATCTGGCTAAATGCTTTCAGGGGCAAACACACTTCTTCGAAGCTGGAGTGGAAACGATGCGGGCAGTAGGGGAGCGTTGTATACGGGTAGAAGCTTGACTGTAAGGACAGGTGGACTGTATACAAGTGAGAATGCCGGTATGAGTAACGAAAAGATGGGTGAGAATCCCATCCGCCGAAAGCCTAAGGGTTCCTGAGGAAGGTTCGTCCGCTCAGGGTTAGTCGGGACCTAAGGCGAGGCCGAAAGGCGTAGTCGAAGGACAACAGGTCGAAATTCCTGTACCACCGTGAACCGTTATGAGCAATGGGGTGACGCAGAAGGGTAGTGACGCGGACTGATGGATGTCCGTCCAAGCAGTAAGGCTGGTGCGTAGGCAAATCCGCGCATCGATAAGGCTGAGCTGTGATGGGGAGGGAAACTTCGGGAGTACCGAAGGTCATGATCTCAAGCTGCCAAGAAAAGCCTCTAGCCAGGGAGAAGGTGCCCGTACCGCAAACCGACACAGGTAGGCGAGAAGAGAATTCTAAGGCGCGCGGAAGAACTCTCGTTAAGGAACTCGGCAAAATGACCCCGTAACTTCGGGAGAAGGGGTGCCCCGGTAAGGTGAATAGCCGGAGGGGGCCGCAGTGAAAAGGCCCAAGCGACTGTTTAGCAAAAACACAGGTCTGTGCGAAGCCGCAAGGCGAAGTATACGGGCTGACGCCTGCCCGGTGCTGGAAGGTTAAGGGGAGCGGTAAGGTGCAAACCGAAGCTGTGAACCGAAGCCCCAGTAAACGGCGGCCGTAACTATAACGGTCCTAAGGTAGCGAAATTCCTTGTCAGGTAAATTCTGACCCGCACGAATGGCGTAACGACTTGGGCGCTGTCTCGACGAGAGATCCGGTGAAATTTTAATACCTGTGAAGATGCAGGTTACCCGCGACAAGACGGAAAGACCCCATGGAGCTTTACTGCAGCTTGATATTGGACTTTGGTACGATCTGTACAGGATAGGTGGGAGCCTTTGAAGCATGAGCGCCAGCTTGTGTGGAGGCGACGTTGGGATACCACCCTGATCGTATCGGAGTTCTAACCTGGTACCCTAAGCGGGTATGGGGACAGTGTCAGGTGGGCAGTTTGACTGGGGCGGTCGCCTCCTAAAGAGTAACGGAGGCGCCCCAAGGTTCCCTCAGAATGGTTGGAAATCATTCGAAGAGTGCAAAGGCAGAAGGGAGCTTGACTGCGAGACAAACAGGTCGAGCAGGGACGAAAGTCGGGCTTAGTGATCCGGTGGTACCGAATGGAAGGGCCATCGCTCAACGGATAAAAGCTACCCTGGGGATAACAGGCTTATCTCCCCCAAGAGTCCACATCGACGGGGAGGTTTGGCACCTCGATGTCGGCTCATCGCATCCTGGGGCTGAAGTAGGTCCCAAGGGTTGGGCTGTTCGCCCATTAAAGCGGTACGCGAGCTGGGTTCAGAACGTCGTGAGACAGTTCGGTCCCTATCTGTCGCGGGCGTAGGAAATTTGAGAGGAGCTGTCCTTAGTACGAGAGGACCGGGATGGACGTACCGCTGGTGTACCAGTTGTCTCGCCAGAGGCACGGCTGGATAGCCAAGTACGGAAGGGATAAGCGCTGAAAGCATCTAAGCGTGAAGCCCCCCTCAAGATGAGATTTCCCAGTATGTAAGACCCCTTGTAGACGACGAGGTAGATAGGTTCGGGGTGGAAGCGCGGCAACGTGTGGAGCTGACGAATACTAATCGGTCGAGGGCTTAACCATATTACCCAAGAAAGTGAAGCGAAGCGTTGTAGCTTATGCCGATTACTTTCTCGGGGCCCAAAAAGCAATCCCCACAAAGTGAAGCAAATGCTTCGGAGCCTATTCCGAGTACTTTGCGGGGACCCCAAAAGACAATTCTAACGCAGTACTTGAAGTGATTCGCATCTAGTTTTCAGGGAGCAAGTCTTTCTGAATCATAAAATCGGTGTTTTTTGGCGGAAACATCATTTGCGGTTGTGGTGGAATGGCAGACACGCCATCTTGAGGGGGTGGTGGGCTTCGCCCGTGGAGGTTCGAGTCCTCTCAACCGCACCAATTATACTTTGCGTTCGTGGCGGAATTGGCAGACGCGCTAGATTCAGGTTCTAGTGGTGTAACAGCCGTGGAGGTTCGAGTCCTCTCGAGCGCATAACCAAAAAGCTCGTAAATTACGGAAACGTGATTTGCGAGCTTTTTTGCGTGATTGCACACCTAGCAAAGGCTATTCGGGACGGAATTATGGGGAACTAGCAACCAAGCGAATTTTAAGCGTACTGCAAATCGGCATGAACGATTTTCCCGTCTTTAAATTCAAACGTATAATATGCCTTCCAACCATCCGATCCTCGCGGCGCCCAATGAACAAGCAGCTTGACTCCATGAGCGGCGGGCGTAGATTCCAGCACTTCCAGTTTTCCGCCCATCACTTCGTTTTTGGCCCATTCTCGAATTGCCGTTTGACCGGTGATGTGTCGCGATACATCAACGATGACGGCGTTTTCGGCAAAGCTCTCTACAAGCGCATCAAGATCGTTGCTATTGACAGCCTCCACATATGCCATGAACGGATGCGATGTGGCGTCGGGGGCTGCTTCGGAAATTTCCGTTGCCGGTAATTTTCCGGGTGCCGGCGCATCTTGACCGGGGTTTCCGAAATATTGGGCGCAGGATAGCAAAGCAACGGATAAGAGTGCAACTGCGATACTGCTTCTGATGGTGACCGAGCGGCGGGGCGGTACCGATTTTTTCACTTGGATTCCTCCTGTGTATTATTATGACCTTTGCAATTGAATTATAAGAATAATTGGACGGGAAACGATTGAACAAAACAACCGGGATTTTGTACGAAACGATCATCTTTCAAACAAAAAAGCATCGCTCACTCACCTATTGTAACAAGGTGATTGGCGATGCTTTTATTTCCGTGCTTATCAAAAAACGCCGGTAATGGCGACGATGGCGGGGCCGGTCGTCTCACGCTGCAGCGAAACAAATAACGTACGTTCGTCCGGTGCAAATGCGGCTCCGGCACAACGTGCCCCGCGGGGAGCCGAAGCGAACTGGACCGCTTTGCCATCGGCCTGTTTGCGATTCGGAATCACGTACAGCCCGTTGTTTTGAAACGGAGCGTACGCATTGGATTCCGTCCGATCGACAGGCATATCGCTTGTAGCCCATAGGTTGCCCTGGCGGTCAAAAGCAAGAGCGTCGGGCGAGCTGAACCCGCCCTGCCTTCCCCCTGCGGCAAAGACGTCGAAATGGAACGAAGACGCTCCGGCATCGTCATTTTCCTCGAATAAGCGGATGATTTGTCCGTGAATGCTGCCGCGGGCGGGATTGTTCGGGTAAGAAAGGAACACGCTGTTGTCGATAGGGCAAACCGCAATATCCCCAAACCGATCCGTCGGAGTCGCACCTAACAATAGAGCGGATTCATAGGCATATACATAAACATCGGAAGGATCCGCCAGCTTTTCCTTCAAATCTTCCCGGACGCGTCCTATTCCTGCCGGTATCGGCCGAGTCAAATCGGTTAACACGGCTTTCACCGCGTCGAAATCTAGCTGAATCCACGATCCTTTCTCGAGGTTGGCGGCATATAAAGTCCCGTCCGCGAGCAGCTTCGAATTATTTTTCCCGGCATCGGGATTGTAAATGCCTTTGCTTATGTACTTGTAAAGACAGGCTTTATTGGTCGAATCCCCCATATAAACGGCAACTCTGCCGTCTTTCGTCAGGCTGACCGAAATTCCGCCGTGGCGGAACCGTCCTAATGCGGTATGTTTTTGAGGAACAGATTTGGCATCAAAAGGATCCAGCTCGACGATCCAACCGTAATGGGACGGATCGAGCCCGGACGCGCGGCTCGTATCATCGAATGCAGCTTCGCCCGTAATCAGCGTTCCCCATGGGGTCGCTGCAGCGGAGCGATTGGCAAATGTGCCTTGAACGCGGGTGGCGCCGCGAAGCGAACGGCTGCCGCGAGCTGGGCCCGTCAAGTCGGCGGGATCGAGTCCGGAGATGCGGCGGGCATACGGGGAAGAAGTATCCGGCTGCCAGCTGCCTTCCTTGCTTCGGTATACCTCAAGCACGGATACGCCTTGCCGGGATAAGCTTGACTGAGCGTCTTCATCCGGGGCCTCCGCGTGCCCGACAACGAGCAAACCGTTCGAGCTCGAATCGCCGAGCGGGAAAAAACGGGAGAATGTTGCGCCGGTTCCGAAGGTCTCCCCTTTATCGTTGAGGGGATCGCCGAAGGCGGCGATCGTATCGATTTTATATCCGGACGGAACTATGAACCGGTCGCTGCCGGAGGGCTCGATCGGCGTAAACGAACCGGAAATCACGCTTGTTTTTTTGTCGAACAATCTGTCTGCCGCGGCCGCAGACGCAGTCGTCCCTCCGAGAACAAGCGAAAGTCCCGAAGAGGCGGTGGCAATGGTCGCTGCGCCGGTCCCCAAATAAGCCAAAAACCTGCGGCGGGTAATCTGTTTGTTCTTATCCATACAAGCCCTCCGTAAACCAGATTCATAGGGAAAATAATCCGATTTTACCAACTCATACACCTTAGACTATGTTATTATATTATACGGTTGAACTTTTCTACAAGAGACAAATAGGGACGGGATACGCTGCATGGAAAAAGATAGCTTGGCCGCGTATCAAGCGGCGGAGGGAACGGTTTTTGAAGCGGTATTCGACGACGGCGTGCTGCCGCTTGAATTGATCAAGGTCGCGGTTAAACGGTCATCCGCGGAGACGGAGCTGTTCTCGCTGCTATTTCGCGGTCCGAAGACGCCTTTTTTGCCACAGAGAATCTATCATCTTCGTCATCGCGCGGTCGGGGAGCAGACGCTGTTCATGGTTCCGGTCGGCCAGGATGAGAGCGGGTATTTGTATGAAATAATATTTAATCGGCTCACAGGCCATGCCGGTGGTAAGGAGGAGTGAGGACGGATGGCGGTTCCGTATGTTGGAGAAATCCGGATGATTGCCGGAAATTTTGCACCGGTGGGATGGGCGTTTTGCAACGGGCAAATCCTTAGCATCTCAGAATATACTTTGCTTTATTCCCTCATCGGAACTACATATGGGGGAGACGGGGTGACTACATTTTGCCTTCCCGATTTGCGGGGACGCGCACCGATGCACATGGGGCAGGGCCCCGGGCTTTCGTTTCGCTCGATCGGAGAAAGAGGCGGAGTAGAAGCGGTGACCTTGACGGTTTCCCAAATACCGTCTCATTCCCATGAGGCGGGAGGACAGTCCGAGCGGGGAACGAGCAACATTCCGACGAACGGCGTCTGGGCTCAGTCCACGATGAATCAATATAAAAGCCCGTTTACTCCGGTAGGGAAGACAATGCATTCGCAGGCTGTAGGTTCGGCCGGCGGCGGCGCAGCGCATGACAATATGATGCCGTATACGGCGATTCATTTTATCATTGCATTAGACGGCACTATCCCTCCTCGAGCCTAGGAGTTATGGGATGCGATGAGGCAAGTTGAATATGGAGGAGATTCCGGATGTCCGAGCCCTTTTTGGGTGAAATTCGCATAGTCAGCTTTAATTATACTCCAAGAGGTTGGGCCATTTGTGACGGCTCTCTTCTGCCGATCAACCAAAATCAAGCGTTGTTTTCGCTCCTGGGGACGACTTACGGAGGCAACGGACAAACCAACTTTGCGCTGCCCGATTTCAGAGGCCGGGTTCCCGTGCATGCCGGGAACGGCATTGGTTTGGGGATAGCCGCAGGGAACGAGTCGCATATTTTGACGATAAGCGAGCTCCCTTCGCATTCTCACCCTGTAAGGGCGGGCGGGAGTGCGGCTGCGGAAACGTCGCCCGTAGGAAATCTGTGGGCCGCTACGACGACAAGCTCTTATTATCCGAACGCCAATACGACGATGAGTTCACTCGCTGTACAGCCGTTCGGAGGAGGTCAGCCGCATAACAATATGCAGCCTTTTTTGGTGTTCAATTTTGTGATTGCTTTGGAGGGCATATTTCCCAGTAGACCTTAAGGGAATGGAGGTGAGTTAATGTCTGATCCTTTTGTGGGTGAAATACGGATGTTTGCAGGAACCTATGCACCTAGGGGCTGGGCGTTTTGCAACGGGCAACTTCTGCCGATAAGCCAAAATACGGCGCTGTTTTCCCTCCTCGGAACGAATTATGGCGGGAATGGGACGACTACATTCGCTCTTCCCGACTTGCAGGGGCGGGTTCCCATTCATGCAGGCCAAGGCTCCGGGCCGGGGTTGACCCCGAGAACGGTAGGGGAAAAAGGCGGCGCGGCTGCGGTCACGCTGATGACCTCACAACTTCCGGCACATTCTCACGCGATGAATTGCAGTTCGGAAACGGGAGCAAGCAGCGGCCCCGGTGAAGGGATTTGGGCGGTTCCGCAGGGGCGCCGAGCTCCTGCCGCATACACGAGCGATACGAGCAGCCTTAAGTCAATGGGAGCGCAAGCTCTTTCTACCGCAGGTGGAAATCAGCCTCATAATAATATGCAGCCTTATTTGGCCGTCAATTTTATTATCGCGTTGGAAGGCATTTTTCCGCAAAGGCCCTGATGCTTTTGTTTCTTACATATTTCCAGGAGAGAAGGTCGGGAGAGTGGAGGCCGGTATATCGATAGTAAGGTTCGCGTCTGTAACATGCAGGTTTCGTCTTGCCTTCTTGCTGGCAGCGGCGTTCCTGCTGGGGGGCGTCCCATTCGCAGGGTTCGTGTCGGCGGAGGCTGCTGCTTTTACGGTCAATACGACTGGCGATACGTTGGATGCGACTCCCGGGGACGGAGTATGCGCTGATAGCAGCGGAAAGTGTTCGCTGCGGGCCGCGGTAATGGAAAGCAACGCGCATGACGGCAGCGAGGCGATCAATATTCCCGCAGGAACGTATACGTTAACCTTGGGCGGCGCTTCCGAAAATAATGCCGCCGAGGGGGACTTGGACATTCTCGGACCTGTCTCCATCGTCGGGGCGGGAGGAAACCGGGACGGGGACCCGTCAGCGACCGTCATTCAAGCGGGGAACGGAGCGGGCGGCGGGAATGACCGGGTGTTTGACATCAATCCGGGGTTACTGTCTGCGGGATTTACGGTTTCCATAGAAGCGCTGACGGTGCGAAACGGAAACGTGCCGGCCGGCGATGCATATGGAGGCGGGGGCATAGCCGGCGATACCGGAACCAGCGCGATCAGCTTGTATAATACCGTCGTAGAATACAGCAGCGCTTCGGCGGGAGCCGGTCAATATGGCGGGGGCGTTCTCATCTCCGGGCTGCCCGGAGGGACGTTTTCGCTGCAAAAATCGATTATCCGCCATAATACCTCTGGCGGACGGGGCGGCGGAGTTTACGTCGAAGGGGATATCGACGTCGGCATATCGGAGACGACGATCGACAGTAACAGCGTGACCGCATCTTCCGACGGGATCGGCGGAGGTCTCGCGTTTTTTCCCCAAACTCAAAATCAAGCGGCGGTAACCATCGACCGGAGTACGATTTCACGGAACGCCGTCTTGACGAACGGGAATGGCGGCGGAATGTATTTGGCAGAACCGGCAACGGTGCAAAATTCGACGATCAGCGGCAATACGGCGGCCGATGATGGCGGCGGTTTGTACATATCCAACTTTTTCGGCGCGATGAGGCTGACAGGCAATACGATCTACAACAACACGGCTTCCGGAGGCAGCGGCGGCGGGGTGTATGTAGAAGCGGGGCAGCCTGCTCTGCATAACACGATTGTTGCGGGAAACACCTCGGGCGGTTTGGCCGGCGATATAGGAGGGGCCGACGGCGTCGGACTCGCGGCGGAGAGCGGCCATAATTTGGTCGGTACGGGCGGCTCCGGCGGTTTGGTTCATGGAGCGAACGGCAACATTGTGGGAAGCCCGGACCCGGGGCTGCTGCCGCTGGCGAATTACGGAGGGCTTACGGAAACTCACGCATTGAAAGCAGGGAGTGCTGCACTGGACGCGGGTGACAATGCTCAAGCCGTTTCTGCCGTTGACCAGCGCGGGGTAAGCCGGATAGCCGACTCGGCGGATGCGGATGCGACGGCCGTCGTGGATATCGGCGCGTTCGAGGCGTTTCCGACGATCGCGGCGATAGCGGACCAAACCGTAACGAGAGGCGGAACGCTCTCTATCGGGGTTTCCGTGGGAGATGTCTCCCTTGGCGAATTATCGGTAACCGGGGTTTCATCCAATCCGGTTCTGGTTCCGGATGCCAATATTCAGGCAGCGGGAACGGGAACCGCCTGCACGTTAACGGTGACTCCGGCGACCGGCCAAACGGGAACGGCGGTCATTACATTAACGGTGAGCGCTGTATCGAACGGCGTTACTTATTCCGCGCAAACCTCGTTCACATTGACCGTTACCGGTGCGTCCCCAAGCAGCAATGCGGATTTGAGCGGCCTGCAGCTGTCGCAGGGCAGTCTGAACCCCGCATTTGCCAGCAGCACGACCGATTACACGGTGAGTGTGGGCAGCACGGCGGAAAGCATAGACATAAAGGCGACCGCAGCGGATGCGGCGGCGACGCTAACCGTGAACGGCACGGTGGCAGCCGGCGGAACGGCGGTTAATGTACGGCTGAACGTCGGCAGCACGGCAATTCCGATTGTGGTGACCGCTCAGGATGGAACGACGAAGACATACACGGTCACCGTTACCCGTCGTGCGAAGAGCGGCAATGCGGACTTAAGCAATTTGACCTTGTCGCCCGGCACGATAGCTTTTACCGGTGCGACGAGCTATACGACAACGGTCGCAAGCGATGTTTACAGCGTTGCGGTGACGCCGACCGCAGCGGATACGGCGGCGACGTTAACCGTCAACGGTACGGCGGCGGCAAGCGGGGCTGCTGTGAACGTGCCGCTGAATGCAAATAGCAGCGAGATTACGATCGTGGTGACCGCCGAAGACGGTACGACGAAAACGTACACGATCGTCGTCATCCGTGCGGACAGCAGCAATGACAACGCCGAGCTGACCCAGATTCGGCTGAATGGCGGAGGTACCAGCCAATTGCTTGCTCCGCAAGCGACCAACCGTTACGTTTACGATGTGCTGATCGATCCGGCGATATCGGGCGCGACGATTACGGCGCAAATGCCGGCAAGCGCCGGCGTTACCGTCACCGGCAGCGTATATTATTGGATTGCGGAAACGGCAGGCCAGAGGCAGCTCGTCATTAACGCGCCGGCTTCGTCGCAAACTGTAACAGCCAATGTGTATGCGGGCAGTGCAAGTCGGCTGTATACTTTTAATTTTTATCGCGATACGGCCATCCCGGTCACGATCCCGGATGACGGAAAAGTTACTTTGCCGGGCGGCGTCGCGATCGACTTCTCCGGTGCCGGGCTGCCGCAAGGAACAACCGTAAAAGCGTCGGTCATTGATCCGCCGTCGATCGGCGGGATGAAGCCGGCCGGTGCGACGATGGAAATTACGTTATCCGGAAATGCGGCCATAAATCAGCCGGTGCGTCTGGAAATCCCTTTGACGAATCCGAATGCGGATCCGTCAAAAATCGGCGTATTTTATTACAACCCGGCAGCGAATCAATGGGAATATCAGAAGACGGACGTATCCGGCGGCAAAGCTGTCGCTTATGTACGGCATTTCTCCACCTATGGGGTATTCGAAGCGGAACGGACCGAAGTTTTTCCGACGTTTGCTTATGTGACGGACGATACCGCGGAAATCGGGTACAGCGATGCACCGGCGGGGACGGTCATTTATTACACACTGGACGGAAGTACGCCGACGGAAAACAGCGCGAAGCTGGACGTAACGAAAAAACTGACGGTTTCCGCCGGTCAAACCTTTACAGCTTACGCGGTCAGCCCCGGCAGAACGGGCAGCTTGTTGTTCTCGCTGCATCTGCCTAAGAGAACCGGCATTTCCGATGCGGTAAGTGCGGTCAAACAGCAGACGGATCAAAACGCCGATCAAGTGTTCAATGCGGACGACGTTACACGCCTGCTCGAACAGATTATGCCTTTTACGGTGGTGCCGTCACACTAAAGCTCCAAAGCCGGCTTCGTCGATGAAATGTCGATGGGGCCGGCTTTTTCGATGAGAATCCAAATGAGTGATGCAGCGTAAACGATGCTTCCACGGACATAGTCCGCTCCGAAAAAAACATGTATAATGATGGAAGACGCTAAAACGGGTAGCGGCTTTAGGAGGGGGAGCATGACGAGACGAAAGTTTATCCGCTGGCTGCTGGCACTCGCCGTGCTTGCCGGCGCAGGCATCTTCGGTTTGCCCCGGCTGCTGAGGCGCGGCGGTGCGGATGCGAGTGCGGAGGAGCTGAGGCTGCCTAGAACCGAACCGCCTGCGGCTATCGGCCGGTCGGCGCCCGAAGGCGGCAAAGAGCCGCTGCTGTCTTATTTTATATTAAGCGACCTGCATATATCCCTGGACGATCCGAATACTGTAGAGTGCCAAATTTTTTGACAAAAAGTTTCACTTTTTATGTCACAAAGACGGGGTAGGCGGTTTGGATATATATACAGGATTAACGCATACATTCTCAATGAATTTGTCAAAAACCGCGTTCAAAAATCGCCGCGAGTTAATCCCCAATGACTATTTCCCGAGCACGGCGTTCGCTCAATCCATACTTTTTAGCTAATTCCTTAACGCTCCCACCGGTGTATTCTTTCTTCATTTTGTAGTCCCGAATGACCCGTAGAAAGTATTTGCCGGATGGAATATAAATGGTGTCCCCTTTAGAATAATCGCCCAGTTTAACGAGGTTCTCGACGCCGATCAGTTCCGCGATTGGGCGGTATCTTTCCGGTACATCTTCCGGCGTTAGTTCTGCAACCCACTGTTCTTTCAAGGCTGTCACCTTCTTCATTTTAGGTTAAAAAAGGCGTGCGCAGGAGACGAAACCGCCCCCTGCGTTATGCTCATTGCTTATTCAGAATGTGCCGGGTTTGCCGTTCGCTCAGTCGGAATTTCCGGCAAATTTCAACCAGGTTGTGTCCATTGTATTCCTGCTTGATTCGCTGATTTCTTAGTGGCATAAGCATGGTTTCATCCCTCGGGAAATAGACATTGCTGCCTCCATAATAGGAGCAAAGCTTCAAAAAAGTTTCGATGCCCGTCATTTCAACCAAAGGATGAAGATTATTTGGAATTAAATCAAGACTCAATTCCTTCATCCAGTCTTCCAAAAGAATCGCCCCCCCTTAATAGAATAAGCTTCATGTCTCATTACCGGATGCGATCTTGCTAATGATGACGGGATCATCCCGTACCCACAATACCAGCACCCGATCCCCTGGCCGGAGAGCTTTGGCGAAGTGCAGTTCCAAAGTTGGAATGTGGCTGCTGTCGTCTCCGGCGACAAAATCCATCCTGGAGAGTGGGGAATAGGTCGTCTCCGGCGTATCGTCGCCGGATGAACTGACCGGCGACGCGCTCCGATAGACGCGGGATTCAACCGGAATTGAAGCGTTCACCGTCCAGTCGGCCACCAAGTAGTCACTGCTGGGGATGGAGGGGCCGAATCGGTCTAGCCGCAAGCTGCCATCTTCTCCGATGACTCCTAAATCAACGATGTCCGGTGTCGCGGATTTCTTCTTGACTCTCTCGTTAATTGCATTTGCAAGCTGGCTGATTCCCCGTCCCATAGTCAGCCCCCTTTCTTAAAAGCGGCAAAGGTTATGGTTAGACACCGTTGGCCCAAGAATCCTCTAACCCGCGCTTGATAATACCCGCAAGATCGTCCGCGATTTCTTGCCCATTCCGTCGAATCGTCTCCATCACGTTTTGATCGTCCGATTTCAATTCAAAGGTCACGTTCACGTCGCCCAGTCGTATACCTCCAACATTCACGCTTGGACGCATATCTAAAGCGCCGACGCTCCCCAGCGAAGGAGAATTCAGACGGATCGGCGGCCCGCCCACGAATCCGCCCTGGCCGTAGGGAGTGGCTCCGAGCCATTGTCCGGCCTGCTGCCAAAGCTCCAGGCCACGCCCACGCATAGCCGCCGAAAGGGGAATAATCACTTCCGGTCCAGCTTCACCCACGAGCCCGACATGCGGCCTTGTGATCATGCCGCCGCGAGCGTAAGCTTTCGGCCCGCCTGCGGCCTGCTGTCCGGCCTCTCGGCCTTCCTGGAAGGCTCCGCTAATCTTGCCCCAGAAGCTGCCCCATTTGCCCTTGATGCTCTCCCAGGCGGTAGAGGCCCAATCTTCAACACCTTTCCATTTCTCCTGCCACCATTTGCCGTCAAACAACGTGCTGCTGATGGCTTCGCGCGTATCGCTCCAAATCTGCTGAGCGCCTTCCCAAGTGTTCTTGGCCCAATCCTGCACGCCCTGCCATTTTTCCTGCCACCATTTGCCATTGAAGATCGTGGATTCAATGGCCGCGACCGTGTTGTTCCAGGTTCCTTTCGTCCGCTCCCAGGCGTTTAAAGCCCATGCTTCGACGGAGGCCCATTTCTCATTCCACCATTCCCCGGAAAATAACGTGCTGCCGATGTACCCGACCGCATAGCCAACACCCTTCGCGATAGCCTGCGGGCCGGTATCCGAAATCCAAGTCCAGGTTGTCCTAGCGCCATCTTTGAGCGACGGCCATAAGGTGGAGTCGAACCAGCGGGAAATGTCCTCGCCTTTGCTGCCGATCCAGTCACCGATTGCCCCGCCGCCGATGCTGCCGAGGATGCCGCCGATCAGCCCGCCAACCGCCGTTCCCAGACCGGGGATGACCGACCCAATCGCCGCGCCGCCAGCAGCGCCCGCCGCAAATCCGGCCCATCCGCCCGCAGCGCCGCCGATCGCCCGGTTTCGTTCTTGGCCGGGCTTGGCCGCGACAATGCTCAGCGCATCCATGCCGATGGAGAGGGGGAGAGCCAGCTTCCCGGCACCTCGGGCCAGCAGTCCCAAGCCTCTTCCGCTGCCGCCGGTGGGAAGAAGTCGTTGCCACCAACTCGCTTTAGGCGCTATGGCTCTGCCGAATGTTTTTTCCAGTTCGTTATAGCGCTGAAGTTCTCCGGCGTTTGCCATGCGCACGATGTCGTCGCGGCGGTAAGTATGATCCATCGGGATGTTTTTCCAAAATTGTTTGCCTGCCGGCCTGTAGCCGCGAGAGAATTGCGCGGAAGGCCCAGCCGTCGCCATAGGAATGCCTTCCGCTGCCGTCGCGGTCGTTACGCTTGGCAAGCGTTCCAATAAGCGCCGATACCAGGGCAATCGCCCTGCCGTTTCAGCGGCGGCGGATGCGGTGTGTCTCGCCGTTGTCGCTGCGGCGACGGACGCCGTTGCATCAGCGGCAGTTGCGACGGCAGCCCCGCCGCCAACCCTTCGCATGCCACGGCCTCTTTTGAACGCCCATTTGGAAAAATCGATCAACCCTTTGCCTACGGAGTACGGTCCCTTCAACAGATTGACCGCTTTGGTGACCAACCAGGCATCCATCGCGAGCGCGAGGGCTTGGCCTGCTCCACTGCTCGTTTCACCGCCCAGCCAAGTCGGTTGCAGATTTTTGAACGCTTCGGCAGCTTTTTGGGCAATCCGCTTGGCGTCGAAGGCTTCCAGAAAGGATTCCAAGAAGGCACGCCCCGCCGTTGATCCGGCCTGAATGAATGGGGATTCGCTTACTTGGACGCCGCGCGGATCGGCTGCGCCCAAAGCCGTCATGATGAATCCGCCAATCGTGCCGCCGATGGCCCCGCCAATTTGGCCGGATATTTTTTCAACCTGAGCCTTGCCTTTGCTTTGCCACCAATCCGCAAAGAGGCTCTGTATGTCATCGAAGATAAAGCGGATTTTGCCCGCGAAATCCAGCCGTTGAAATTCAGGGTTGTCCAAATACTTCCGACGAACATGATCCATTGTCCGGTCAAAAAGATCGCCAACGCGGCGACCGAACCAAATGGCCTGTTGAACCCCCCAATCCAGCGCCTTGCCCCAGGCGGCAATCATCCGCTTTGCTCTTTCGCTCGAAAAGAAGTCGTTCAGTTGCTGAAGAACCGGTTTGAGTCGTTCCAACGCTTGGGAACCGGCACGTTTCAAAGCCATTTCCATGTT
Source organism: Paenibacillus hamazuiensis (assembly GCF_023276405.1). Lineage (NCBI taxonomy): Bacteria > Bacillati > Bacillota > Bacilli > Caryophanales > Paenibacillaceae > Paenibacillus > Paenibacillus hamazuiensis. The sequence continues at coordinate 5,421,097 of NZ_JALRMO010000001.1, read as the reverse complement.
CGATTTGAGGTTGTCCCATTGCGCCGCCGCCGATCCGTTGACCTTGGTCAAATACGCCTGCGTGTAACCCATTTGATTCAGGATGTTGTCCAGGGCTTTGATGCGACCGGTCATGTCCGTTGCATTCTTCAGGTTGGCGAGCATGGATCGGGGAACGTTAAAGCGCTCCTGGAGCGAAACCATGTCCCCGGACAACGCCTCCCGGATCGAGAAGGCGGCTCCTTGCATCCCCTCATACGGATTGGAAGCCGCGAGACGTTCCTGAAGGCGAACCAATTGGTTGATTTGATCCAAATCTTTGGTCAAAGGCAAAAACGTTTTGGCCCCCTCCAGGAAGTCCCTTTCGGAGAACGTCGATTTCATGCCTAACTGGTTCATCTGTTGGAATAGCTTCTGCGCTTTTTCCGCATTTCCAACGAGCGCTTCAAGCTGCATGGCTTGCAATTCCAATTCTGCCGCACCGCCAATGGAGGTTGACGCCGCCTTGTACGCCCCCACGGCGGCTAATCCCGAAGTGAGCAATCCCGCCGTCGATACCGACAATCTACCGATGGCCCGTAGGGGCCGAGTCGCCAAGTCCATCACGCGAACGGTCAGACGGTAGGAGCCGCTTGCCACTCGGCGGGCTTCGGCTCCGACGCGTTGAATCACGCCGGAAGCCCGATCCAGCGTATGCAGCACAAGCTGCCAACGGGTTTGGTTCATGCGCTCCAAACGCTTGCGGGTGCGGTCTACCGTCTGATCAAAACGACTCACTTTCTTCTCCGCATTGGAAAGGCCGGGTTCGGAATGATCTTCCACGGATACCGGAATTTCAATGCGATAGACTTCTTCCGCCATATTCGTCTTCACCCCTTTCTTCATTTAATGAAAGGCTTATATGGTATGCCGCTCCGCATAGAGCATCCAATCGGGATGCAAGACGGAGGCGCGGCTAGGATCGTATAGGATATACATTTCACCGCTGGACGTTTTCCTTTGCAGCGCTTTTTGCAAGGCTGGAATCAGTTCGGCTTCGGTCTGTACCCCAAGCAGTGTCTTCATTTGTCCGAGAATAGAAAGGGCGGTCGTTCGCTTTGCTGCCTCTTCGGGCGACAGGGCGCGAAGCACTTCATCCAGCGAAATCTCGCCGGATTGCAATTGCTGTTTTAATTGAAGCAGCGCTACGTTTGTTGCACCTCCCTCCGGGGCTGGGCTGTCGCTTCGGCGGATGACATCCATTTCGCCGATGGCGACAATGCGCGTCGGCATGCCCGAACGGTTAAGCGGTGTCCAGTCGATGGACAAGGGCTTATAATCCGTCACTTCGGTTTCGCCGCCGACTGTCCGCAATTGCGGCTGGCCGTAAATGCTCACTTGCTTGATGCGCCCCGCCCGAATCCAGCGCTTCAAGTCTTGCGCCGCCGCGTCGATCACGCCGCGAAAGTAGGCGCGTCCGTTTTCCATCCTTGCCCCGATCCAGTGGGTGACGGGTGTTTCAAAGGCTGTATCCACTTCGTCCGGTTTTTGGTGGCCGAGAAATCCGGACAGGGTATGCCGGTTGACGTGGTTGACGATGGCGTTCAGGCTTTGCGGCAAGTAGTTCCAACCCCGCGCGGATTTTCCCGCCGGAACTTCCACGACAACCTCCATTGGATCGGCGTCCCCGGCTTTAATGGCCTCCACATCAATGCCGGGCGCTGCCGGAATGTCCGCTGGCCGCATTTCGCCGGAAAGGAAGGCGGACAGCCACATGCTTTGACTCATGATTCCGACCTCCTTTCAGGGGTGGTGTCCTGTGTTTTGTCAAATTTATTGAGAATGGGCGGATGCTCACACGCCGCTGTCGTTCTCTTGGAATGCGGCTTCCTTCGCTTGTTGCTCAAGCTCCTCCAGTTCAATCGCCAGCCGTTCGCGCTCGTTTCTAGCCTTGTCGAACAGGGACGAGGGAACTCTTCTCTGCTCCCAATACTCCCGTTGCGCGTTGTGGTATTCGGCTTCCTTTTTCTCAAATGCTTGACGAAGTTTAGCAAGCTCCTGGTTGTACTTCTGCTCCAGCGCCTCGCATTCTTGAATTTTGTTTCGCAAGTAGTCCGCTTTGTGCGGCTGCATCGCCGTCTCCAGGGTGTTGATTTCGATGGAGATGAGCGCCAGCGCTTCCGAAACCTCTTTGATTTGCGCGGCGATTTTGCCCGAAACCTTATCTTCCAAAATCGCCGTTTGAAGCTCGCTTTCAAGCCGCCTCCGCTCTTGTTCCAGTTCCGTTTGCTTTGCCCGTTTGCCTTCGATCCGTTTCTGATACTTCTCGTATTCCGTCTCCTTCGGGGTAAACAGTCCCATCGGTTACACGCTCCTTGTCGGTTTGTTTAATGCCACTTGAAATGATACGCAGCGCCGGGGAATCGTCCCAACGATCCGACGAATTGGCTCATCAGCCGTTGGGTGTTGGCTTGCCGAACTGTATCCAGCAACCATTCGTCCTGGACGACGCCGAACGCTTCTTTGACTTGCTCCAGCAACGCCAATCGCTCGGCGAGAGCGGGATCAAGCTCCGTCAATACCTGGTGGAGCGTTATCTTTCCGCTGGCAATCTCGTCTCTCAGCCTATCGACGATGGACTTCCAATCCATGTTGTTTTCACCCCTTCGCGCTGTTTCATATCCTTATTTTACTAAGGGGAATACCTCGGAAACCGTCATCTTGACGAACAAAAAGAGAGGGTGTATGGAACCCTCTCAGCGGTTAAATTCCAAAATGGTCTGCTATCTTACGAATCAAGCGCATTTTTGCTCGATACACTGTCTTTTCACTCATATGCATGGCGATGGAAACGGCGACATAGGTTTTCTTTTGCCGATAAAACAAGTCCAACAAGCGTTGTTCTTCCTGATCGAGTTCCCGAAGCGCACGCTCGATCCGTTCAACCTGGTCAAAAAGGTGGAAGGTGAACAGATCGGGCGAAGGGGGCAGGTTTTGCTTAATGGCCGGATACTCTTTAATCCAGCGCTCTGCTTCCTTGAACCAAGGCTCCTTTGCTAAGCCCATCCTACCGCCCGCCTTCTCAGCCGCATTGCTTGGCTAAGGGGGAAGAGTGGGGGCTTTTGATCTCGGCCAGCAATGCGGAGAATAGGCGGTAGCCATGCAGCATGCCATACATGAAATACGTTTCTTTTGTGTTTTGAAACAAAAGCAAATACAAGCGTTCCATTTCTTGCAGCAAATTGCTGATAAGCTGTTGGTCGTTACTTGAGGCTTGTTGATAAATACTCAGTTGAAGCCGCCGAATATTCTCCTGTTCCTCCTGAATATCTGCTTGTTCAGCCGAACTTAATTCGCGTTGAAAAATCTCACTTTTAGTGTACTCCAGCATGTGAGTATGAGCGGTGGCTACGGTTACGGCATCAGATTCAAACGCAAAGCTTGTATGCTGCGTTGTGGATTGATAAACAAGGGCGAAGCCTCTACGAAAAAATAATTCACGGTATACACTTCCCCAACGGGCATACGCATCATCCAAATCAAAGAGTATGTCCCCGACATCCGCAAACCCCTGAAGAGCTTCTTTCAGAAGATTTTCCGTTTTTCCGATCATGCAGAAGTAAATATCCAACTGCTCATTTTCGGGGCCTTTCTCACTATCTCGGTTTATCCAATCCGCTACATACTCTTTCAAAAAGGTCATGCATTATCCCTCCCTGTATTCACATTAGAATTTGTCATTTTAATTGAGAGTGGGGCGGCTTATCGCCCCGATTTTCCCAATGACAGCGCGCTTAAGTTTTGCCGAAATCAAAGTCCGGCCTGCCGCCGAAGTTCAGCAATGGAAACGACATTGTTGTAGCCCTGGTGTTCGAGCATCCCTTCAATATAACCCTGAACACGTTCGCGCTGACGTTTGCTTAGCTGATAGCCGAATGTGAGCCATTCCCATTCCTCGGAGAACAGGGCAATGGGGTTTGATTGGTCAATGTCCAGCAGCCCCGACAGTTCCCGGCCTTGCTGGAATCCAAGCAGAAAGCTTTCCTGTTCATACTCCGTAATCATGCGGCGAGTGGCAGAGGCCACAATATCGCATAACTGGACATGCGCAGCCGGGAGCAAGCTCTGGATCGTGTTCAAGCTTTCGGTATGCTGCTGCTTTGCGAATTGCAAGGCCGGATTCTTCCTCAATCGGGCGGCAATCTCCTTATGAGCGCTGCCCATCAAAATGGTTCGTTGTTTTGCCATGAGCGCCCGTCCTTTCCGTTATATAGGGTGATGCATAAGAGGAATGCCACCGCAGACCCCGTTATAACGCGTTATAACGGGGGTGTATAGAAAAACCCGAAGGTTGGATGCCCTCCGGGCGTTGAAACGCCACACAGGGCGATTACGGCGGCTATGCCTTTTCTTTCCTTGCGGCCATGTTTTTCAGCGACTCAATGAGCTTGGAGGCTTTCGGCTGCGTCAGCCAGTCGATATGATCGACCTTGTAATACTTCTTGATGAAGTTCTTCAAGTGCTGCGGTTCGTCCGACCAGCCGAGTTCCTTTTCAAGCTCAGCAATTTTCCATCGTTGCGCCTTCGATATGCGCCCTCTCGGACGAGCCCTCGTCTTCCCGGCAACTTCGTTCATTGTATCAATGATCAAACAAGCTTCCGCCTTGCTTAGGGTGGACAGCCGGGCCTCTCCGGTGATCCGTTCGGCTATCGCGCGTACGTCCTCTTCACTCATTTTGATTTCTTTGGCTAATGCCCATATCTTCTTGAGGAGTTGCGGCGGTGTCTTAATGGATGTACCCGTTTGCATAGTACCACTCCATTTCTGCGGGGGTGATCCGCTCCAGCCAATCCTGCCGATCTGGAGCGTCTGCGTTGAAAATCAAATCCAAGCTTGCTGCCATGTCAAACACTTCATTAGTAAGCACCGAAAATTTCACTCCATTCCTATTCAGAAATCCGTTCTCCGCTTCGGGGGGCGACCAAAGCATTTTACATGCAGCGACTGGATGTCGAGTTCTCCACTTTATTCGATATGTTGTTCGACCTTCTCGCTATAGTCGCGGATAAACACTTGGGAGAATAACTCATGAAAACTTTCAGGCACATCTATTTCCGTAAACGGGTCTTTCTCGGACAACCAACCATCGACAGTTACGACGCGTTCCAAGAGGAGCAATTGCAATTCAATTGGCGCTTTGCGAACTTTGGTTTGCAGACGGTGAAAAGGTTCCGTTTCCATCATGTCAGCAATCTCTTCCAGGAATTGATTTGTTGCTTCTAAATGCTTCATACGAAAATCCTGGAAGGAGCCTTGAACCACCTTATTCATTTCCCGTTTGCATTTACGAGCAACGGTTTCGGGGATGATGTTTCTAAAAGTCTCTCCCAACGCCATTCGTAACGCTAAGACCGGCATTACTTTACGCCCTGTCATTGACTTCACCAACCTTTCTTGACCTGTCATCTTCAGGCGGGGGATGTCATTTCCCCGCGACGCCCGATTAGGGCGTTTCGACTTTGCCGCTATCGCAAAGGAGTCGCTTGTGCTATAATGAAAGGCAAATACTTCGGGGGCGACCAAAGTATTTTACCAGTGAAGGAGCAGGGTATCCGCTTGGCGAATGATGTCGGCGGTAATCCTGCTTCCTTTCTTGTCTGCCAATGATTTCGCCGTTTTTAACAGCTTCATGAACCGCCGCAGGTTGCCGCCTTGATTCAGGGAACGGGCTACCAATTCGTCTTTAGCGTCATGATCCATATCCGGCCTGTCCATAATCGGTTCCACGTCCTTGCGCTCCGTGCCGCCGAATTCTCGTCCCCTGAACACCCGGTTCCAAAGCTGCGTAAGATTTTCCTTCATGCTCGGGCCGTGCAGGAAAAACCCTTTGAAACGTGTCATGCCGCAAAGAATAAGGCCGAATGATTCCGTTTCGTCGTGCAGTGTGCGCAGCATTTCCAATTTCCGCATGGGCGTGGCGCTGTTAGGGTTAATCAGGTATTCCGCCTCGTCGATCAGGAAGACAACATGTTCGGAGGCCAGCTTTTCGATCAGCGCATCGATCATGGAGCCTATATCGTGATAGCGGAACGTTAGCCCGATGGATGCGCCCATTTTTCGAAGTAACGTTTTCTGCGTCATGTTCCCGTGTGCGCGTATGTACACGGCCTTGGGGTTGCTGGCAGCGTACTTCTCCAGCGCAGTCGTCTTGCCGATCCCGGACTCTCCGACGATCAGGCCAATGTCCCGATGGTTGAAGCATTGTTCGCAAACGCCCACGATATCGACCGCAACGCCTGTCGGATAGAAATCGCTGATTCCCGGCGCAGGGGCCGTTTCGCCGTTTTCAAGGTCGCCCCGTCCAATGAGGAAGGCGCGGGCGGCGCTCTCCAACTCGGTGCTATGGTAGTCTTTGCGGATATACCGGGACAGCGAGGAATGAGAGTAGCCCAGCGCCTCGGCAATGTCCTTCAATTTCAACCCTTGCTTATCCACCAAGTCCTCCAGCTTGGCGCGTACCGCCTCATCTTTGCTTGTTGTCATGCCTTGCCAGCCTCCTTTAGTCGTTCAAATACTTTTTGGGCATCTTCACGCAGATACTGCGCAGCCAAATCATCGTGCTGTTCCGCCTGCCGTCTTGTGTCTGCAACCTTACGATGTCGATTCACTTCCCGCGCCTGCCGCTCATGACCGGTAAGCTGTGTCACCTTGCCATGATCCGGCTGCTTGCCTGACTTGTTTTTTTGACTGCCTTCCAGCGTGGAAGGCCCGCGCCGCAAGCGTTTTTCAACCTGTGCTTCCAGTGTGTTTTCCCGGTAGCCCCGAATAGCTTCCTTAATCCGCTTTTTCTCCTGGCCTTGCGCCTTCAGATGAGCTTTCAAATCCTCTTCATTGGCGCCAAGGAACCGCAGGCGCTTGTTGACGGCAATTCCGATGAATTTGCCCTCGTGGTACACGAAGAGTTGGCTTACATCGTCAGGGTCATAGAACACATCGACGTATTGCTCGCGCAGCGGATGCAATTCGTGACACCAATACTCGTGATTCTGGAAGTGAATACCATCGATCAGCACTTTGCGGCGTACCTTCTTCATCATTGTGAAGTTCAGAGCCTGCACGTCTACACTGCCTGGACGTGCTTTCGCGACCTTCTCCATCGCTTCGAACGGCGTGCAACCAAGCTCGCTATGAACGGTGTTATGGTAATCCATGATCGCCTCGTCAACCAATTGAAGGGCTGTTTCCATGTTCACCAGCTTGCCCGCCGCGCATTGCTTCTTCTCGTCGAAGCCGACCGGTCGATTTTTCTTGGCGTCACTTCCGCAGTATCCCGGCCAGAAGCGCGTGTAATTATTCGTCAGTGTCTCGAAAAAGCGTTCAATCGGCTTCGAATTCGGCCATTTGATTTTGCAAAGCTTGTGATCAATTTGAAGACGCTCAAACACCTGTTCCATATATTCGCTGTCATAGTCTTTCCCGTGGTCGGTGTAAGCGATTTGCGGCAATCCGTAGTTCAGAATGCCGTTTCGGAGCGCCCGGCCAATTCGATAGGCGTTCCCTTGCAGCGTGACAGCATATCCGACGATCACGCGCGTTCGAACATCCTGCCAAGCAATCAATTGCGGGCGAATCGGTTTCCCATCCACTTCAATGAAGAAGTCCAAATCGTGCGTATCTCCGTTCCAGACTTCGTTGGCTAACACTTCCTCAAGCGCCCGCCTCATTTTATACAGCAGCTTGCGCTCCCACTCCTGTTCGCCGAAATTGGCAAAGTGCTTGATTGTAGGCTCGATTTGCTCGATGATCCGATAGCAAGTTGCGCGGCTCCCGATCTTCCAGCCTTGTTCTTTAGCTTCTTCAACCAATTGGCGATACACCCATGCGATTTTCGGCGGCGGATTGACCAGATATAGGGAGCGAACAAAGTTCACGGCGCTTTCGTCCATGCTGCGGAAGTTGACTTCCGGTTTGGTCTTCTCCAGATGCTTGCGAATCGGTTTGGATACCAGGCCGATCACACCTTCTTTCTTGTAAGCGTCTATCCAGCGATACAACGTTCGTTTCGATGTTCCGATCCGTTCGGCGAGCGCGGCCTTTTTTTGGTCGGTGCATTCTTCAAACTCATAGTTGATCGCCTGACGAACCCATTTCAGCCGTTTCAATATATCGGTTTCCGCTTCTGCACCAAATTTCTCACGGATTTCTAACCAATCGAATAGCTCATCCTGCCGCTCGGCTTCTTCCAATTTCCTCTTTTCCTTGAGTAATTGACGGTAGGCTTCAGGCGGAAGCTGACTCGCATCAAGGAGGTATGCCTCCTTGTGGTTGATCGTTCCGATTTTTGCTTTTAATTTCCCTTTTGAAACATTATCCTGTATGGTTCTTATTGATTTTCCACACAAAGAAGCGTACTCTTTGACGGATAACTCCACGTAGGGCATACCTCCTTGTCTAATGTAGGTATGTTTAGCGAAAAATGGTTAATACTAGTTTTTGAGGTTAGCTTCTTCTTCAAAAAGTTGCGACACAGTAATTCCAAGCCCTTGAGCTAGTTTGTCGATGGTTTTCAGAGAAGGATAATGCTTGTCTTCTTCAAGTGCTGTCATATAAGAAAACGAAATGCCAGACTTGATAGCCAGCCGATACCTAGTCAATCCTTGGTTTTCCCTCAATTTTGCAATTCGGGAGCCGATTTTCGTCATATGACCACCTCCTGAAATCTATTATATATCAATTTACCGTAATATCAATATACTGAAATAAAGGATAATCCCTTAAATCATTTGATTTCCTCCATAAATCTCCCGATTACTCTGATATTCTCCGATTTCTTGACTATTTTAGTATTGTGAAATAAAATTATTTCTGTATTCAGAAATAAAATTGAAGGTGATTCGCATGGAACTGGTCGAAAAAATAAAAGAGGTAATGAAGTCAAAAGGACTCACGCAATATAAATTAGCAAAGAATTCAAAAATACCTCACTCGACTATGAGCACTCTATTGAACGGGGGCATAAAGAGTCCTACAATTGAATTGATTGCGAAAATAGCCGATACACTTGAGGTTCCTGTTTCTGTTTTGCTTGGAGAGGATGAACTGGGGGAATTATTAACCAGAGAGAAAGAGGAACTTGAATTAAATCAAAAGATATATGTGCTGTTAAATCTCGTTTCCAATAACGGAAAGGTATTTCCTGCCGAAGCACATCAGGAAATTTTTAACATATTCGGGGGATCGTTATTCGCAAAGGTTCCAGAAGTTAATTTGTTTGATGAGTGGTATAGGAAATATCTTGAAGAAGGGGATTCTCTCTATACTTCCAATGAGGCAGAAGAAAAGTTTAATAAATTTTATAACCCTGCTACTATAATGCACAGACTGCGCGAATGGAAAGATGTAGATTTTCGAATAAAGGAACGTTATCTATCGAAGTTGAAACAATTAAAGGTGAGCCTGACTACGCCTTCTTGGATTTCAGAAAATGACAAAGTGTTCCAAATCGAGGATTTAACAAGTTACCAGATTTCATACAAGGGAAAAGAACTCACCAGCGATCAAAAGCAGAAGCTATTGAAATTGACCCAAGCTCTATTAGATTAGTGCAGAAATGTATTTGTGAATATAAATTCATTTATTTCGATTTTTATTCAATTTTACTTATGATAATCACGTTGATTCAAAATAACACGGATTTCCTTGGTGTTGCTGGATTTTTAGAGGATGCGCAAGGTAAAATGATTGCGCAAGTAAAATTGCGTAAGGTCGATAACCGCATTAAGAACGTTGAATCGAGTTTCGAAGCAAAAAAACCGCTATATAACAAGCATTTGCTTGTTACTAACGGTTAGTTACAAAACGAGCAGATTAATTTGATTTCTATGAAATGGTGCCAATCACGAGGTTTTCGCCAAGTTTTTCTCACATTTTATGTCACTCCTTTTTTTGTTTCAAATTTCTCCTTTTTGATCCGCCCCGAAGCCCTTCTATTAAGCTACTATAAGTGGTATAATCCCTTATGTAGCAAGCATTTATCGAAAATTGCCTTGTCCCGCAGAATCCCGTACTGTCCCCCTTTATCCCTCCATTTCCCGCATCGTTTTTAGGTTTTTTTACACTACGTTATGTGACAAGAAAAGTGGAAAGTTACAAATACGATCAAGCATTTGAAAGAAGCCATGGAGGACATGAAGCAGTTCGAATCGAAGATAGAGGCCATCATTATCACCGGGGATATTACCGAATACGGGCGGGACAGCGATTACAGGGAGTTTCAAAAAATATTGCAGGGCTACAAGCTGCCGCCGATTTACGCGAATATGGGCAATCATGATTATTATCACGTATGGATCGATAAAAACGGCGCTTTTAACCGGGATACGTTTCCGAACGGCAAGACGGATGCGCAGTCGCGGGAGAAGTTCATGAAGTTTTTCGGCATGGAAAAACCATATCAAGACATAAAGCTGGGCGGCTACCAGTTCCTTCTCTTGTCGCAGGAAACGTACCAGCAGGAGAAGCCCGAGGTCGGCGAGGGCGCCTGGTATTCCGATGAGCAAATGAGCTGGCTGAAGCAAAAATTAAGCGAAAACAAGGACGGCAAGCCGGTGTTCGTGATGATCCATCAGCCGCTGCCGCCGGCGGGAAAAGATGGCGGATCGCATCAACTTATGCGCGCCAAGCTGTTTCGCGATACGGTGAAGAAGTATCCTAACGTGTTTGTGTTCTGCGGCCACCGGCATCAGGATTTTCAAAACGGGGCGCCGCATTACGAGAAGGAAACGTTTCATCTGTTCCATAATTCGTCCGTCGGCCGCGTGCTGAACCGCAGCTTCCAAAACGAGGCGAAGGAAAAGTCGCAGGCGCTGTACGTTCAGGTATATGCCGACAAGGTGGTCGTCCGCGGCCGTGAATTCGCGAAGCGCGCTTGGGTGGCGGAAGCGAACTGGTCGATTCCGCTCAAACCGGCTGCCAAGAGTTAACGTATTCTTTAACGCAGCCATCAAGATAGAGAGGGGTAACTTGGGTTATATGTCCAGACGAGCGTTTGTCCGCTTGCTAATGATGCTGCTCGGCGCCGTAGCCGCCGGGCTCAGCGGCTGCATGAAGCTGTTCACGAAAGAAGAAGAAGCGGCACTGCCGGTAACGCAAAAGCCGGAGGAGCCGCAGCCGCCGAAAGCGGAGGAGAAGCCGCCCGCACAGCCTGGGGCCGGTGCCGAGCCGCTCGCGTCCTTTTTCATATTCAGCGACCTGCACGTTTCCAATGCCGATCCGAATACGATCAAAAATTTGCGGAAAGCGCTGGAGGATGTAAAGCAGGCCGAGCTGAAGATGGACGCACTGGTCATTTCCGGCGATATTACGGAATACGGCACGGAGAACGATTACAAGGAATACCGCAACGTGATGAAAGATTTCAAGCTTCCGCCGGTATACGCCAATATGGGCAACCACGATTATTACCATGTTTGGATCGACAAAAACGGCGCGTTCAGCACGGAGACGTTCCCGAACGGCAGGACGGACGCGCAGGCGCGGGAGCGGTTTATGAAGGAGTTCGGCATCGGCAAGCCGTATTCCGAAGCGAAAGTAGGCGGCTATCAGGTGATCATGATGTCGCAGGAATGCTACCAGCAGGAGAAAAAGGAAGTCGGCGAAGGGGCCTGGTACTCCGACGAGCAGTTGGAATGGCTGAAGGCGACGCTGGAAAAAAACAAGGACGGCAAGCCGATTTTCGTCATGATCCACCAGCCGCTGCCCCCTGCGGGGCAGGACGGCGGCACGCACCGCTTGATTCCCGCAAAGAAGTTCCGCGAGATTTTGAAGCCGTACCCGAACGTGTTTGTTTTCTGCGGGCATGGTCATCAGGATTTTTTGAACGGGGCGTCGCATTATGAGAAGGAATCGTTCCATTATTTCATCAATTCGTCCGTCGGCCGCGTGTATAACCGAAACTATCAGAAAAACGACCCGGCCAAGTCGCAAGCTCTTTACGTGCAGGTATACGGCGACAAGGTCGTGCTTCGCGGCCGCGAGTTCAGCACGAAGTCGTGGCTGAAGGAAGCCGATTGGACGATTCCGCTGCAAAAGGTGTGATTCGGGGCAGAGCTGCCTTGTAAAAAAGCCCGCGATGCTGATTGCTTGAGAATCGGCAGCGCGGGCTGCTCGTTTATTTCACGATCGACTCGTGCAGAAACGATTGGCCGTTTCGGTAAAAGCGTGGGTCGTAAATGCCGAGCTCCTTGTCGTTGTTCACGACGACAACGAACGGCGCCCAGACGTACAGCGTCCATGCGCGCGGATTGCGGTCGAACAGCGGCCGCAGGTTCGCATTGTCGTCGGAGGCCAGCGTCTCCCGCAGCACCGGCGTCCGCCATGCGGTGGCATCCATAATATCGACGAGGCCGGGATTTTTGCCGAACACCTGGAACTGCCCGGGAACGAAGCCGGCCGATACGGCGATGCGTTCGTAGCGGTCCGCTACCGCGTTATGTATCGTTACAACCTGGCTCACCTGAAGCAGCGAATACAGCGCCATGATCCCCCAGGCGGCGCGCAGCATATAGTGGGAAGGAATTTTTTTCACATACCAGGCCAAAAACCAGCCGAGCAGCATCGCCAGCATGTACACGACGTCCACGATCGGAATGGCTCCGATGCTGACGCGAAACGAGGACGCCGGCTCGAAAAAGCCCGTCCCCCAGGCGTTCAGCATATCGCTCAAGTCGTGGATGAACACGGCGAGCACGCCGAGCCACATGACGCGCCTTTCGCGGATTTTCCAGATCCAGCGGCAGATGTACCAGATCAGCAGCGCCCATACCGGGATCATAAAGACCGAATGCGTTATGCCGCGGTGCCACATTTGATGCATGATATGGCCCGTTTCGGTGAAGCGGGTGACGAAGTCGATGTCGGGAATTTGGCTGCCGGCCAGCGCGGTGAACAGCAGGCTTTTTTTCATGGCGGGGGAGGCCCCGGATTTGTTCAGAGCTCCGTATAAAGTAAGGCCGAATAAAGTATGGGTGACGGTATCCATCGTTTTCTCCCTATTGCAAAATCAATTGTCTGCAGCCTCATGGTAACATACGCCAAAAGGGTGCAGCAAGCCGCCGCGCTGTAGATTTGTGGACGGCAAAAGGTGTATAATGCTTGTTAGCTAAATGAATGATGGAAGGGACTTTTCATACGATGACAAATGTTTTGGAGCAAGAAGTAGCGAAGCGGCGCACGTTCGCCATCATCTCCCACCCGGACGCGGGCAAAACGACGCTGACCGAGAAGTTGCTGCTGTTCGGAGGCGCGATCCGTTTGGCCGGTACGGTCAAGGGACGCAAGGCGAATCGGCACGCGACGAGCGACTGGATGGAGATCGAGAAGCAGAGAGGGATTTCCGTCACCTCGTCGGTTATGCAGTTCGATTATGAGGGGCACCGGGTCAACATTCTCGACACACCGGGTCACCAGGACTTCAGTGAAGATACGTACCGGACGCTCACCGCAGCGGACAGCGCCGTCATGCTGATCGACTCCGCCAAGGGCGTCGAGGCGCAGACGAAGAAGCTGTTCCAGGTTTGCCGCATGCGGGGGATTCCGATTTTTACATTTATCAATAAAATGGACCGCGAAGGCCGCGACCCGTTCGATTTATTGGAGGAGCTTGAAAACCTGCTCGGCATCCGTTCCTACCCGATGAACTGGCCGATCGGCTCGGGCAAGCAGTTTTGCGGCGTGTACGACCGGGAGAAGTCGCAGCTTGAGCTGTTCCAAGGCGGCGACCATAAGGAGATCACGGTGCGTAAGGTGGACGGGTACACCGATCCGCTCGTCAAGGAAATCGCCGGTAACTTTTTGTACGATCAGCTGGTGCAAAATCTCGAGCTGCTCGACGTCGCCGGCGACCCGTTCGATATGGAAAAGGTGCGCCGCGGCGAGCTGACGCCGGTCTTTTTCGGCAGCGCGATCAATAACTTCGGGGTGCAGACGTTTCTCGAAAACTTCCTGCAGCTCGCTCCGGCCCCGGAGCCGCGTAACAGCAGCCAGGGCAAGGTAGAGCCGCTCGACAACAATTTCTCCGGCTACGTGTTCAAAATCCAGGCGAACATGAATCCGGCGCACCGCGACCGGATCGCGTTTCTGCGCATCGTGTCGGGCAAGTTCGAACGCGGCATGACGGTGAAGCATGTGCGCGAAGGCAAAAACATCAAGCTCGCGCAGCCGCAGCAGTTTCTCGCCCAGGACCGGGACATCGTCGAGGACGCGTACCCGGGCGATATTATCGGTCTGTTCGATCCGGGTATTTTCCGGATCGGCGATTCGCTCAGCCAAAAAGGCGACATCGTGTTCGAGGAGCTGCCGACGTTCTCGCCGGAGCTGTTTTGCAAGGTGAGCGTGAAAAACGCGCTGAAATACAAGCAGTATCAGAAAGGGCTCGATCAGTTGACGGAGGAAGGCATGATCCAGCTGTTCACGACGATCGGCTTCGAAGACACGATTGTCGGTGTTGTCGGCCAGCTCCAGTTCGAGGTGTTCGAGTACCGGATGAAAAACGAATACGGCGTCGACATCCAGCTGCACCGCACGAACTTCCAGTTTGCGCGGTGGATCGTCGCGGACAACGTGGATCCCGCGAAGTTCCGCATCAATTCGCAGCTGGTGAAAGACAAGAAAGGCAACTTCGTCGCCTTGTTCGAGAACGAATACGCGATGCGGACGGCGATGGAAAAAATGCCGGAAGCGAAGTTTCTCGAAGTCGCGCCGTAAGGCGATGCAAAAAAAAATCCCTGCAAACCCGAGGTGCAAGCACGGCGGGTTGCGGGGATTTTTTTAAAATTCGACGATTGATCGATTATACAAGCGGCTTTTGAATGAGCGTGGCGAAGTTAAATCGATGTTTGTGGCCATCATTCAACGTCGTCGTGCCCGTAACAAAATGAACATGTTTTCCGTTTCCGACAGGAATCGCCGGCCCGGTCCTGATTTTTTTCAGCTTATGGAAATGGTTCAAAAAGTCGGTACGCGTCAAATCGATTTCATGCACATGGCTGTTGCCTACCGGAATCACTTGCCCGGTAACGCCGGCAAACCGATGGTTGTGGCGGTCCGCCCCTTGTTCCGCCAGTTTGGTGCTGCCCAGAAATTCATGCACATGCGTCTGTCTTCTCGCTGAAACGCCTCTTTTCACCTTCACATCACATACCTCCTCAATTGGATCCGTCATGCTATCATATTGGAGATGAATGGAAGAAGTGTTAGGCTTGCGCCACCTCTTTTTTCTGCTAACATTTCCAGACCCGCTTACATAAGATATGGTGTCAAAACGCAAGGCGGAATTCTACTCACACAATGAGGTGTTGCAAACGTGAAAAGACGTGTCGGCGTCAAAAAGACCCCATTGCAATACAGACGGCACATCATCAGCAAATGGCTGAAAACGAAGGCGCTGCTGGCTAATCCGAAGCTGCACGGCTTCGTTCCGGATACGAGAAAGATGAATCGGAATACCCTCAAAACGATGCTCGATCAGTATAAAATGGTATATGTCAAGCCGGATATCGGCACCTTCGGCAACGGAGTCATGCGGGTGGAATACAAAGCGGGCGATGCGAAGCCATACAGCTACCAGAGCGGAACCGCCGTCAGAAGCTTCGCCTCCTATGACGCGATGTACGAATCGATTCGGAAGAGCACGCGAAAACGGGGGTATTTGGCGCAAAAAGGAATTCAACTGCTCAAATATAAAAAACGCCGTTTCGATCTTCGTGTGATGGTTCAGCAAACGCCGAAAAAAACGTGGGAGACGACGGGTGTGATCGGAAGGGTGGCGCATCCGAATAAAATTGTGACCAACTTCCACAACGGGGGGACGCTCACGCCGGTCGAAACGCTGCTTCAAGCTTATTTGCCGCCGGAGCAGCGGAAGCAATATATTCAGGCTCTGCGCTCGCTCGGAGTCCGGCTAGCCCGACAGCTGCACGTAAGGTACAAGGGGCTGAAGGAAATCGGCGCGGATATCGGGCTGGATGCCAGCCTGAATCCTTGGGTGCTGGAGGTCAACACAAGTCCGGACCCGTATATTTTCCGCAGGCTGAAGGATAAAAGCATTTTTCGGCGCATTATGAGCTATGCCAGGGCATACGGGAAATACAAGCGGGTAAGTTCCGGAGCCGGCGTTAAGTCCAAACTTTAAAAATACCGCGAGCAACAGGCGCAGCGGCGCACAAAAAAACACCGGGCAGCCAAAGGGCGGCCGTCCGGATACATATCGCGGGCTGCGGGATAAGCATCCGGCTCAGCCTCCATGGGGCAAGGCGGCTGATGGAGCCGTCTCTTCTTTGGGCAGCAAAATGGTGAAAGTCGTGCCCATGCCGGGGGCGCTTTCGACAGTAATCGTTCCTCCATGCGCCTCGACAAGCCGCTTCACGATGGACAAGCCGAGCCCGGTTTCGCTTTTGTTTTTCGAACGGGAAGGGTCCGCCTTGTAAAATCGTTCCCAGATGTACGATTGCTCCTCCATTGTCATTCCTTTACCCGTATCGGCGATATCGATGCGGGTCATCCGCTCCGTCTCCGAGCCGGTCAGCCGAACGGTGCCGTAGTCGGTGAACTGGATGCTGTTCTTCGCCAGATTGATCAAAATTTGCATCAGCCGGTCGTAATCGCCGTAAACGGCAAGCTCCGGCGGGCAGTCGACGATGAGGTGCAGCTTTTTTTCGCTCACGAGCACCTCCAGCGACTCCGCAACAACCTCGAGCAGCTCGCGAAGCGGGCTGCTTCGCTTTTGCAGCGTGATGAGGCCGTTTTCGATTTTTTCCATGTCGAGCAGTTCGTTGATCAGGCGGATGAGCCGGAACGTTTCTTTTTCGATGATGCCGTAATATTTTTGCGTATCTTCAGGCCCGGTGACCAGGTTGTTTTTGAGGCCTTCGACGATGCCGCGAATGGATGTGAGCGGAGTGCGCAGCTCGTGGCTGACGTCGGTGATAAACTGCCGGCGGCGCGCTTCGAACTGCTGCAGCTTGCGCGAGGTCTCCTCAAGGCGGTCCGCCATCGCGTTAAAATCGCCCGACAGCTCGCCGAGCTCATCCGATCTTCGCACGGGAGAACGCGCCGCCAGATCGCCCTGCGCGATCCGGTTGGTCGCCTGCTGAAGCGAGCGGATGCTTCTGCTCAGGTTTCGCGAGATGAACAGGCTGACGACGACCGCAAGCAGCGCCACGACGCCGCTCATATACAGGAAAGGCTCTTTCAATGACTGTAAAATATCCGGAATGCCGCGGTGCGAGGTGAGAACAAACAGGAACAGCTCTTTGTTTTGCGCCTTCAGCCGGATCAGCCGCGGCACGACGATCATCTTTTCGCCGCCGTTCTCAAGCAGAAAGCTTTGATTGTCCTTGATGGTGAAAATATGGCTGCGCAGCCCGTCCAAAAACGGCTTCGTCCGTACGTTTCCGGCCATTTTCGGGTCACGGTAGACGACGTCGCCGCTTTTGTCGAGAATGATGAATGAAATTTTCCGTTCGGCGAGCAGGCTGCGGTAAGCGGCAATGGCTGACGTCGGGTCCTCGTCTTCCTTCTGGATCAGCCGGGCGATGGCACGCCCTGCACTGACAAGCTCCTCGGCTTCGGTATTGTAAATATTTCCCTGGTAATAATAAATAAAGCCGCCGCTCAGCAGCGTAAAAACGAGCAGCGAGACAAGCAGGTGGCTCAAAAATTGCCGCCAAAAAAAAGTAAACCGGTAGCGGAAGCGCGGCTTCTTCATCAGCATCACTCCTCGAGCTTGTAGCCGACGCCCCATACGGTGACGATAAGCTGCCTGTCCGGCCGCGACACTTTGTTGCGCAGCCGCTTGATATGTACGTCGACGGTCCGCTCATCGCCGAAATAATCGAAGCCCCAGACGCTTTCCAAAAGCTGCTCGCGGGTAAACACCTTTTTCGGGTGTCTCACGAACAGCCGGAACAGATCGAATTCCTTCGGTGTGAGGTTGGTGATCTCATATGTGTCGATCGTGACGATTCGCGTAGCCAGATTGATCGTGATTTGGTTATGCTGCAGCAGCTCGTCCTTATCGCCCGGCTGCTCCTCTCCGGACGTCGTCTGAGCGGCCGGGGCCGCTTTGTAACGGCGAAGCACCGCCTTCATGCGGGCGATCAGCTCCATCGGGCTGAACGGCTTGGTGACGTAGTCATCGGCTCCGAGCTCCAGCCCGAGAATGCGGTCGGCCTCGTGATCCCGTGCGGTCAGCAAAATGACGGGCGTCTGTTCGCGGCGGCGGATGTCACGGCACAGCGACAGGCCATCCTTGCCGGGGAGCATCCAATCGAGGATGACGAAGTCCCACTTGTTCTCCCGGATTTGCCGCTCCGCCTCCAGCCCGTCGTGAACGAACGTAACATGATAGGCTTCTTTTTGAAAAAACAATCGGAGCATCTCGCAAACGGAGATGTCGTCTTCGGCAACGAGCAGGTTCATGGTCACAACTCCTAAGGGCTTTCCGAAGGAAAGCCGGCATCGTAAGCATTCGCTGGGCTTTCCGAAGGAAAGCCGGCATCGTAAGCAAGTCGGGCGTGCTCAAGTCAAGCATATTCCGTTCCCCGGCAATTATCAAGAGCCGCTTCGCTGCAAAAAACGATTGACAAATCCATCCTTTCGATGAGAAAATGTACGCGTGTACATTGTAAGTGACTGTAACGGGATTAACGTTCAAGGAGGGACTCGCCATCGCTACAAGAAAAGAAGTCGCAGATCTGGCCGGCGTGTCCGAGGCGACGGTATCCCGTGTGCTGAACGGCGTCGGACCGATGAAGGAGGAGACCAGGCGCCGCGTGCTCGAAGCGGTCGAGCGGCTCGGCTATCATCCGAATGCGATCGCGCAAAGCTTTGCCCGCGGACGAAGCGGCAACATCGGCGTCGTGCTGCCGTATGTGCCGAAGGTGCACCTGTTTTCGACGTATTATTTCTCCGAGACGCTGAGCGGCATCGGGGCGACGGCGGCGGAAAAAGGGTACGACCTGCTGCTGAAGTTCCGGTCGCCGGACAAGGAAAGCGATTACACCAATCTGTTTCAGCGGCAAAAGGTTGACGCCTGCATCATTTTGGGCGCACGAAACACGCCTGCGGAAAAGGAGTCGCTGCTGCGGCTGAAGGAGGGCGGCATTCCGTTTTGCCTCGTGAATCAGCACTTCGAGGATGCAGGCTTTAACGAGGTCGACGCCGATCACATCGAGGGCAGCTACAGCGCGACCCGGCACCTGCTCGGCAAAGGCTACCGGCGCATCGCTTTTCTGAATGGATCGCCGGAGTACTCCAACAGCCGGGACCGGCTTGAGGGCTACCGGAAGGCGTTGGAGGAAGCGGGCATCGCGAGCGTGTCATCGCTATTGTTTGAGGGCAACTACAGCCGTACGAGCGGCTACCGCGCGGCGGCCGCGATCCGCGATTCCGGAGCGGAGGCGGTTGTTGCCGCCAACGATCGGATGGCGATCGGGCTGATGCAAGGGCTGCGTGAGCTCGGTGTGAGCGTCGGCCGGCATGTTGCGCTCGTCGGCTACGACGACTCGGACGCCGCGCGCATTGCCGATCCGCCGCTGACGAGCGTGGCTGTGCCTTTCTTTGAGATGGGGAAGGCCGCCGCCGGACAGCTGCTGTCTTTGCTGGAATCGCAGACGAATGAGCCCGCATTCCATGTGAAATTGCCCACAGCTCTGGTCATTCGTCAATCATGCTCCACTACCCAATAAGTAAGGAGAGGAAAAAGGATGAAGCAAGTGAATGTGGGAATGGTCGGTTACAAGTTTATGGGGAAGGCGCACAGCCACGCTTACCGGGATTTGCACATGTTTTTTCCGAAGACGGCGCGGCCGGTCATGAAGCTGATCTGCGGGCGAGACGTGCAGGGAGTGGCCCAGGCGGCCGAGCAGTTCGGCTGGGAAGGTTATGTTACCGATTGGCGGGAGCTTGTCGAACGGCCGGACATCGATCTTATCGACATCAATGCGCCGAGCGACGCTCATAAAGAAATCGCGCTGGCGGCCGCCAAGGCGGGCAAGCACATTTTCTGCGAGAAGCCTTTGGCGCTGACGCTTGCGGACGCACGCGAGATGCTGCAGGCGGCGGAGCAGGCCGGTGTGACGCATATGGTCGGCTTCAACTACCGGTTCGCACCGGCGGTCATGCTGGCGAAGAAGCTGATCGAAGAAGGCCGGCTCGGGCAAATTTATCATTTCCGCGCATGGTTTTTGCAGGATTGGATCATCGATCCGGATTTCCCGCTCGTCTGGAGGCTGCAGAAGGATGTCGCCGGCTCCGGTTCGCACGGCGACCTGGGCGCGCATTTGATCGACCTCGCTCATTACTTGGTCGGCGGTATGCGGGAAGTGATCGGCATGAGCGAGACGTTTATCAAGGAGCGGCCGCTGCCGACTTCGATGACCGGTCTCAGTGCCAAAGGCAGCAAGGACGCGCCGCGCGGCCCGGTAACGGTCGACGATGCGACGCTGTTCCTGACGCGCTTCGAAAACGGCACACTGGGCAGCTTCGAGGCGACCCGCTTCGCTGCCGGACACCGGTGCACGAACGCTTTTGAAATTAACGGCAGCAAAGGCAGCGTCCGCTTCGACTTCGAACGGATGAACGAGCTGGAGGTTTACTTCACGGACGACGCAGCAGACGTGCAGGGCTTCCGCCGCGTGCTCGCGACCGATCCGGCTCATGCGTATGCGGACGCCTGGTGGCCGCCGGG
This sequence comes from Paenibacillus hamazuiensis, assembly GCF_023276405.1. Lineage (NCBI taxonomy): Bacteria > Bacillati > Bacillota > Bacilli > Caryophanales > Paenibacillaceae > Paenibacillus > Paenibacillus hamazuiensis. The sequence goes on along the minus strand of NZ_JALRMO010000001.1, from coordinate 5,400,392 downwards.
CCATACGATCGGTTATGAGCATACGTTCATTCACGAGGTCGTGGAGCTGATGCAGGCGCTCGAACAGAAACGCCAGCCGGTGCCGAATTTTGTGGACGGGGTCAAATGCCAGGAGGTGCTCGAAGCGGTCGACCGCTCGATTGCCGAACGCCGCTGGGTCGGTCTCAGCGAAGTATAAATCTGACATAAGGAGCGTACTTATTTATGAAAAAAGCGCTGATCGTATGGGGCGGCTGGCTTGGGCATCAGCCGCAGGAGGTCGCGGGCATTTTTCGCGATGTATTGCAGGAGGAAGGCTTCGAGGTCGAAGTGTCGGATACGCTGGAGTCGTTCGCCGATGCGGATAAATTAAAAGCGCTCGACCTGATCGTGCCGGTATGGACGATGGGCCAGATTGAAAAGCAGTATGTGGCAAACGTTTCCGCCGCAGTGCAAAGCGGCGTCGGCCTTGCCGGCTGCCACGGCGGCATGTGCGACGCGTTCCGCAACAACGTCGACTGGCAGTTTATGACCGGCGGAAACTGGGTCGCTCATCCGGGCAACGACGGGGTGGAGCACGTGATCAACATCAAGCACAGCTCCAGCACGCTGCTTGCCGGCATTGACGATTTTACCGTGAAAACGGAGCAGTACTATCTGCACGTCGACCCGGCGGTTGAAGTGCTGGCGACTACTCGCTTTCCGGTCGTGCCGGGCCCGCATTCGCTGAACGGCGCGGTCGATATGCCGGTCGTCTGGACGAAGCGCTGGGGCGTCGGCCGCGTGTTTTACTGCTCGCTCGGCCATCAGGCGGACATTGTGGAAATGCCGCAGGTGAAGCTGATCATGCGCAGAGGGTTCCGTTGGTCGGCCGAAGGAAAGCAGTTAGCTGCGGATGCGGAAGCTGCCGCGGCAGTGGGCTCCAAATACACCGGCATGGGAGACAGCAACTGATCGGAACGATTGCCTTAAAGAGGTTAAGAGCTATAGCGCCGTAATGGCGGGGAGGAATGGAACGTACGATGAAACAGGTGAACATTGGTATCGTCGGCTGCGGCAAAATCAGCGGCATTTATTTTCAAAACTGCGCCAAGTTTCCGCTTTTGCAGGTAACGGCTTGCGCCGACCTTGACCTCGAGCGGGCAAGAGCGGCGGCAGCGGAGCACGGCATTCCGAAAGCATGCACAGTAAGCGAGCTGTTGGCCGATCCCGGCATCGACATCGTCATTAATCTGACGATCCCGGCGGCTCATGCCGAGGTGTGCCTGCAGGCGCTTGAAGCAGGCAAGCACGTATATGTCGAAAAGCCGCTGGCCGTTACCCGTGAGGAAGGCCGACGCATTCTCGAGAAATCGCAAAGCAAAGGACTGCTCGTCGGCAGCGCCCCGGATACGTTCCTGGGCGGCGGCATTCAGACGTGCGTCAAGCTGATCCGCGATGGCTGGATCGGCACGCCGGTTGCCGCGACCGCATTTATGATGGGGCGCGGTCATGAGCATTGGCATCCGGACCCGGAGTTTTATTATGCCAAGGGCGGCGGACCGATGTTCGACATGGGACCGTATTACTTGACCGCGCTTGTGGCGATGCTTGGGCCGATGAAGCGGGTAACCGGCTCGACGAAGATCACCTTTCCGGAGCGTACGATCAAGAGCGAGAAAAAATACGGCAACAAGATTACCGTCGAAACGCCCACTCATGTGGCAGGTGTGATCGACTTCCACAGCGGAGCCGTCGGCACGATCATCACCAGCTTCGACGTCTTCGGCGGGCATAACCTGCCGCGCATCGAGATTTACGGCAGCGAAGGGACGCTCAGCGTACCGGATCCGAATACGTTCGGCGGCCCGGTGATGGTCCGCCGCCACGATGCGACCGAGTTTTCGCCGATTCCGCTGACGCACGGGTACACGGGTAACAGCCGCGGCGTCGGCGTGCTCGACATGGCGTACGCGATCCGCAGCGGCCGCCCTCATCGCGCGAACGGCGAGCTCGCATTCCACGTGCTCGAGGCGATGCACGGCTTCCACGATGCTTCCGATCAAGGGAAGCATTACGAGATGCAGTCTAGCTGCGAAAGCCCGCTGCCGATCCCGACCGGCCTGCTGGAGAATACGTTGGACTGATTCCTTGGATATAGATTTGGAATAGATGCATGTAACGCAAAAACGGAGCGTAGCGGAAATGTTTTTCCGTCAACGCTCCGTTTTATCATTTATACGAGTTTTCGAGATACGATGTTTCCATCCCTCCTCTCGCCACTGTTAAGCGTGTCCGGTACCAATTCGGCACCAGCCGAAACGTGCCGGACAAACGCGGGCCGGAGGCACGTCCCCTCTCTCCGCTTCACCGCTCCCAAAGTAAAGCGTGTCCAGAATAGGATTTTGGCGATAAGCCCAAAATCCATGCCGGACAGACGCGACCTAGCAGCGAGCAGTAACTCTCTACGGGCGGGTCCAGGGCGCTTGGGGCGCCTGGGGTCCCCCTTAAGGGGGATTTGATGGGAAAATAGACGGTGGCGCCCATTTTCATTCCCCATTGTGACGCTCGGTCATCTTGTTTAGGGGGTGGCCCTAAGTTTAGGGTGTGCCTACTGATTAATATTAATAGTCAACGGACCATGTATAGAAGCAATCGGGACAAACCTTTTCGCCGTTCGGCATTGTGATCAGATCAGGACATGTGCATAAGCTTTGTTCGTAGACAATAGATTCGTCGATCTGTTTTAACCGCTCCTGCAAAGCCGCCCGTTCCAAAAATAATTGCTCCAATTTGCTTCGATCCGCTTTCACCCGAAAATCCCCCATTCCTCTATACCGGTTTCCTTCATACGTTAGGAAAAATTATACCAATAATTGTCCGGCCCGTCATTATATCTCCAGATCTTATATCGTAGAATGCGACGGCAATTTGCGGTTTGTCCGCTATTTTGTAATATTTTATCCTCTTAGCCGAGAAGACTCCTGCTTCTAAGCGTCGCGAAAACGGGGGATGAATCGGCTTTTCTTTGAATAACGCGAACATATGTGCTAGAATACTCGCGTGAGGAGGTGTTTCTTTGATACGCCATAAAGCGTTTCAGTTCCGCATCTATCCCTCTGAGGAACAAGCCACTCTCATTCACAAGATGTTCGGCTGCTGCCGCTTCGTGTTCAACCACTTCCTTGACCTCTGGAATGAGACGTACCGGAAAACCGGCAAAGGCTTATCCTATAACACGTGCGCCACTCAGCTTCCCGCATTGAAGAAAGTCTATGGTTGGCTCGGGGAAGTGGATAGTATCGCGCTGCAGTCGACGGTACGCTATCTGGCCGATGCGTTTGCCCGATTCTTCCAAAGGCAGAACGATCCGCCCCGGTTCAAGAGCCGCAAAAATCCGATCCAGTCCTACACCACCAAGTATACCAACGATAATATCGCCATCAAGGGGGACCACCTTAAGCTTCCCAAACTGGGATGGGTTCGTTTTGCCAAATCCCGAGAGGTGGAAGGCCGCATCTTATCGGTAACGGTTCGCCGAAATGCCGCAGGCAAATATTTCGCTTCCCTTGTCTGTGAAGTGGATATTCAGCCGCTACCTCAAGTAAGTAAAACCGTTGGCATTGATCTGGGGATTAAAGCCTTTGCCGTATGTTCCGACGGGCAAGTATTCGCGAACCCGAAGTATATGCGTAAGTATGAAAAGCAGCTGGCCCGCTGGCAACGGATGATGGCAAGACGTAAAAAAGGCGGCTCCGGTTGGCATCGTGCCAAACTGAAAGTAGCCCGAATCCATGAGCGGATCGTGAACTGCCGCAATGATTTCTTGCATCAAGTCTCCTCCAAGCTGATTCGTGAAAACCAAACAATCTGCCTGGAGGACTTGCAAGTCTCTCATCTTCTCAAGAATCAAAAGCTGGCCAAATCGATCGCCGAAGTATCGTGGGCGAAGTTTCGTTCGTTTGTGGAATACAAAGCCGAATGGTACGGACGTACCGTATCGGTAGTGGCCAAGAACTTTCCTTCCAGTCAGTTATGCTCCTTTTGCGGATACAAGCATAGGGACGTGAGGCAGCTTTCTTTACGAGAGTGGGTCTGTCCGGAATGCGGCATAGAGCATGACCGGGATGAGAATGCGAGCCGAAACATTGAGCAAGAAGGATTACGAGTGTTGGCATAGCCGACGAACTGCGGGAACCGCAGGGATCGCTTGGTAAATTTCACTTCACCGGAAGTGACTACCCAAGAATCCCCCACTTCAGCGGCAGCGCGCAAGTGGTGGGGGTGTTCAACATATTAAGCAAGGTTGGAAAGTAAAAGATCCTTAATGTTATGAAATGCTTGTTTTATTTACAAATCCCCGATTGTTTAGTTAAATGGAAGCAAGCCGGATCATATACACAGAGGAGGAGTGGGGCGGATGAAACTTGCGGTCGTAACGGATTTCGACGGGACGCTGATGCATCAGGACGTCGGAGATTATTTGATGGAGCATTTGCGGGTGATGGAGGAGCCGGGAACGGAAGAGATCAGACGATTGTTTCGGGAGAAAAAAATCGGTTCTTTCGAATGGATCAAGGTAGCCTATTCTTTTTTGGAACCGCATCAGGCGAGAATCGACAAACTGCTGGATGAAGTGTATTTGCGCGACGGAGCGGAAACATTCCTGCAGTTTTGCCGGGATGGGGGCATTCCGGTCACCGTTTTGAGCGACGGGATGGAGTACTATGTAAGGCGAATATTGGAAAGGGAACGTGTGCCGGTCGATCGGGTTATCGTCAACCCGATCCGTTTTGACAAGCACGGACGGTATGAGCTTGGACTTCAAAACGATAACGAAGCGTGCCGCTGGTGCGGCTGCTGCAAAGCGAACGTCGTGCGCAGCATGAAGGCGCAAGGCCGCCGGATTGTATATATCGGAGACGGATCGAGCGATTACTTCGGTTCGAGCTTTGCCGACTGGGTATTTGCCAGGGGCAGCTTGGCCCGATATTTGCAGAACGATGGAATCGATTATTATCCGTTCGAGTCGTTTCATGACGTGCTGGATGTGCTTCGCCACCATCTGGCGGAATTTGAGGCAGGCACCGCTGCGCGGAGAATCGACAGTTCGCACCCGCAGTGCCGGTTTGCCTGAAACATGCATACGAAGTAAAGGGCCACCTGCGGTTCCCCCGCTTGTGGCCTCGTTTTTTTCATGAATTGACGTGGCTTTGCAGCGTCGAAACGAGCTCCGCATGTACGTTCTCAGCGCTATTTTTCCAAATGATCTCAAAAAGTACGCCCAGTCCCGGCAAAGCACGCTCCTCCCCGTCGACTGACCCTTCTATAATATCGACCAGTTCTTCGTCGCTTTTGCCCTGAACCCGCTGAATAATCGCTTGGCGTAAATTCAAATTCATTTTTGGTTCCTCACTTCCGTTGTCGTTTCGTTACTTCCGTAAGTATGCGCAACTTTGTTTCCGTTCATGCTTCGGACAAAACGGTTACTGCCCGTCATTAAAGAGAATGAAAGGGAATTTTATGGTATACTAAGGGAGATTGTTCGCTGATCATCGGCTTTTGATTCATGGCCACTTTATGCTTCTTGCAAGGGAAGGCGGGATGCTTCGTGAAAAAACAATTTGCGGTTATCGGCATGGGAAGATTCGGTTCCAGCGTAGCGAAAACGTTAAGCGACCTCGGGTTTGAAGTGCTTGCGATCGATCAGGATGAAGAGCGTACTCAGGACGTTGTCAATATCGTTACCCATGTCGTTCAGGCGGATTCCACCGACGAAGAGGCGATGAGATCGCTCGGACTGCGTAATTTCGACGTGGTTGTAGTCGCGATCGGGCAGGATATTCAGTCCAGCATTTTAACAACGATCATTTTAAAAGAAATTGGAGTTTCTACCGTTATAGTTAAAGCGCAAACCGAGCTGCACGGCAAAGTCCTCCGCAAAGTAGGGGCCGATAAAGTGATTTTTCCGGAGCGGGATATGGGCCAACGGGTGGCTCACCATTTGGTCTCCCCGAACATTCTCGACTATATCGAGCTTTCCGAGGATCACAGTATCGTTGAAATCAAAGCTTCACGCCAAATGATCGGGCAAAATTTACGCCAGCTCGACATACGGGCCAAGCATCGCTGCAACGTCATCGGCATCAAGACAGGGGACAAAATGAACATCGCCCCGCATGCGGAAGATACAATCAAAGATAATGACGTGCTCGTCGTTGTCGGAAGAAACAAGGATCTGCAAAATTTTGAGCTGTACTACTCGGAATAGGAGTTATTATGGATAAATTAATCGTTTCCGTTCAAAATTCGCGGGTCAAGGAATGGGCCCAACTGCTCGATAAAAAAGGTCGGGATAGGCAGGGGAAATATATTATCGAAGGCGTGCATCTGGTGCAGGAAGCTTTTGCGTCGAATGCCGATGTCGAAACGGTCGTTTATTGCGCGGATAGAGCCATTTCCCGGGAAATAGAAGAGCTTTTGTCGCGCGATGTCGAGAAGGTAGGCGTCAGCGAAGAAGTGCTTGCCCGGTGTACCGATACGAAAACGCCGCAAAACGTGTTTGCCGTCATGCGCAAGCCGCAAATGAAAACAGAGCGTCTGACCAAGCTGAAAAACGAGCTCATCGTCGTGGTCGACGGCGTGCAGGATCCGGGCAATCTGGGCACGATCATCCGCAGTGCGGACGCCGTAGGTGCGGATGCGGTGCTGCTCGGGAAAGGCACGGCCGATCTCTACAACCCGAAGACGGTTCGCTCCACCATGGGCTCGCTCTTCCACCTGCCAGTAATCGAGGGCGATCTGCAGGAGTGGTTACCCTTAGCGCGGGATAAAGGCGCACAAATCGTCGTATCCAGCACGCGAAAAAGCCGCAGCCTCTACGAGGCGGATTTCCGCCAGCCTACGTGGCTGGTCGTCGGAAATGAGGGGCAGGGCATCTCTCCGCAGGTTGAAGCGTGGGCGACGGACCGCGTCGTCATCCCGATGCCCGGCAAAGCCGAATCACTGAACGTAGCGATGGCGACGACGGTTATTCTGTTTGAAGCTATGCGCCAGCGGCAAATTTAAGAAATAAAAATTCCTGTCCACGACCCTAATTAACTGTCCAGGAATAAAAATTACTGTCCTGCAACTCACCCAAGACTGGATCCTGGTCGGATATGCCTCCGATCAAACTCCAGTCTTTTCTCATGTCGTCGCGGCAAACGGAGCAGGGATTTTTCAGGTTTATCTCGAATATTTAATCAACCATAAACTCAGGCGAAACAAGGGTTTTGGGGATGTAGGGGAAGGGCAGTTCTCAAGCTTTATTCAAGCTCCGACCCCTCAAAAGAAAGGCAGAACTTTTATTCAATTCTATTTAACGGGTTCCGACAACAGTGATTATCGAAGAATAATAAAAAAACTAACCGAATCAACGTGGGATTATTTCAAATAAACTAACACATTCACAGAATGCTACTTTTTACGAAGGTTCAACGTGTGTTTACGAAAATGTCAGGCAAAAGGTCATTAACCCTCTTGCGAAGACGTCACAGAAATTAAGCTCGAGAATTCTATGCATATAAAAACAGCGGCTAGTCTAGGTCTTTTATTTCCGCCCAGACTGCCGCTGTTTCGTTTTTTTTTAACTCCCTTATGGCCAACATGCCTAAGAGTGTTTGGATTTGGAACGGGCCTATTCCCTCAACAAACGTGCGGCATCCAAACAAATCGAATAAGCGAGCTTGATCTTTCAGTTTCATGGGATGAGGACGATTCGATGGGACATATCGTCATAGGGGGGCGTCGGATAAATTGTATCACCGTTATATGGTTCTCGGCAGTAATCGGGTTACCGTTGAATCCCAAAGCGAAGACGAAGGTGTGTGATTGATGTTGCAATCCGCATACCCGTACAGAAATTGCAGAATTTATACAATATATTTGGCTATATTACAATTCTATCGGGTTAAATATGTTTTGGTGTTCCGTCATACTCATGTTAGAAATGAGAGGTGAATAACCAATGGGAAAAATGAAGTTTGCTTAGGGATTCAAAGTATCGAAAGCATATGAGGCGATTGTTGCCGATCCAGAAATTGACATTGTATACATTGGGACACTGCATCCTATGTACAAAGAAGGCGTCTTGATGTGTCTGAAAGCGGGTAAAGCTGCCTTCTGTGAGAAGCTGTTAATAATGAACGCACAGCTCCGGAAGAGTCTGTGGAACTTATTTATAAAATTGCTGTTTTATGAAAATTCATCCAAATCAATCAAAAAATCCGGGTGGGATCGGAATTGAAACTCGCATTTATCGGGCTTGGGAATATGGGATTGCCAATGGCGTCAAATCTGCTGAAGGCCGGTTATGAAGTGTACGGAATAAACCGGAGCAAAGGCAGAGAAGAGTTGTTTGCACAAGTCGGCGGAAAGGTCGGATTGACAGTCCGGGAACTGGTCGGGCAAGTCGATGTGATCATGACTTGTCTGCCGATGCCGGCGGATGTGGAGAAAGTCTATCTTGGACCGGATGGGATCGTAAACAGCGGCCGCAAAGGCCTAACGCTAATTGATTTCAGCACGGTATCGTCGGAGCTCAGCGTGAAAATGGCATCGGCAGCAGAACAGGCGGGAATGAATTTTCTGGATGCGCCGGTCAGCGGTGGGACTACAGGGGCGGAGCAAGCGACATTGTCCATCATGGTCGGAGGCAGCAAGCAAATTTTTGACAGAATGCTTCCCGTGCTCGAGAAGCTCGGCAAAAACTTGTACCATGTCGGGGACATCGGAAGTGGAACTGTCGTCAAGTTGCTGAACCAGTTGATGGTCGGCATACATACGCAGGCCGCCAGCGAAGCGATGATACTAGCCGATAAAATGAACCTGCCCAAACATACGCTGCACCGAATCTTGAGCGAAAGCTTTGCGCAGAGCAGGATTTACGATCGCCATTATACGCATTTTGTCCAAAAGGACCAGTTTCAGCCCGGGTTCGCTTTAAGCCTGTTGCACAAAGATATGGCACTTGTGAAGAAGATGGCGGACGAGAGCGGCGCTGTATTGCCGATCGGCGCCCAAGTGGAGAGGCTGCTTGGCGCGGCCAAAGTGGAGGGTTTCGGGGACAAAGACATGTCCGGCATGTATGCGTATCTAAAAGAAAACGGCAGGCGGTTTCAGGAACGAAAGTATTTTGCAGTTTTCCTCCCGATGAAGGACGCGGAGAAAAGTCAAATCTTTCTGCCTCAGCACCTGGCATATCTCGAAGAACAGCGGAACATGGGACGATTGTTTGCCAACGGACGGTTTGGTGATGAATGGGGCGGATTGGTCGTCTATATCGCATGCAACGAGGAAGAGGTTCGCGGCTGGGTATCGCAGGACCCATACTTCATCGAAGGAGCTCGTGATTTTGAGATTCATGAATGGGATTTGGTAAAGGGGCACGTGTATTAATTTGAGAAGAAGTTTAATAGACAGAAGTAAATAATGTCATTGGCCCAACGATCATTTTTTTTAACTGATTCCATGAACGACGCATCTGCAATCAACATTAACCACCGTAACCTTGATTCGGCCGTCGACCGATCCCGCAGCAGCCCATCCTTCCGTCAGTTGGGCGGAGGAGAAGCTGACCGAAGCTCTCGCACGGAGCAATATCGCGGTCCGGAAAGGATCTTGGAATAATCATTCCGGCTTAGTATTTTGCAATTATAACAACCTCACCTATGTAATTATAATAAGAGGAGGCATGCCAAAATGAATGATTACTTACCGATGGAACCACGTATTATCAGAATCAGTGCTGTAGGAAACAACATTCTGGCCATTCAGGTTGAAGAGGGGTGGATTGAAGGAGGCGTACAAATTCCATATGAGCCCCAGGAGGGGGAGACGCTTTGCCCCGATGTTCAAAATCCACACTTGATATGGATTGATAAGAACGGTGAGCATATTGGCGTATTAGTAAAAGATAAAGCAAATGGCGATCAACGATTTGTATTTGAAACACTTCACGGGAATAAATTAAGCGAGAAAGCAGATTTGTCTGCAAGTTATCATGTCAATGGTCAAAACCCACACATGGTTTGGCGTAAATCAAAACCTTCTAATATGGAAGATCCCGCCGGTGGCGTTACGTTGGAACATATGATTTATCTCATATTGGATGAAGAATTTCATATTAGTACAAAATATCGTCTTCAATTCGAAAAAGGATTATTTGACCTTGATGAATATGAATTTGTGCACGACCCAATGAATCATCGTTCTGAAGCTGTGCATGTAACGCAGTTGGGTTTCCGGCCGAATGATCCTTCAAAAAAAGCATATCTCTCCCAATGGATGGGCTTGGGCGGCGGAGTGCAATATAACGGATACAAGACATTCCATATACTGGATGATGCGACCGGCGAAGCGTTGTATACAGGTCAAATTCAAATGCAAAATGATGGCATGCCTGTTCCGATAAATAATAGTGGTATTGACTCAGAAAGAAAGAAAAGCGAACCTCGTGTAAAGTATGATGAAATTACAATCCATTCCGCAGTATATGAAATGGACTTCTCTGATTTTACTAAAGAAGGATGCTTCCGCATTTATGTTCCGGCTCTTGGCTGCAGTTTCCCTTTTCACATAGATGAAAGCACCACCTGGCTCCGCGGATTTAAGCTTTCTATGAAAGGTATGTACCATCAACGAAGCGGTATCGTTACTGGCGAACCGTATACTTCTTTCTCAAGGCCGCGTTGTTATCACCCTGACGATGGTCGTGTGATTTATCATTCTGATTGTTCTTTGTTCGAAAGCGGTAATGGTTTGAACTGCTATGGGACTGATGTCGACAATTTCGGGAACCTGATGCGGAAAAGCACAGATATTGTCGTTGAGAATGCATGGGGCGGATATTTTGATGCATGCGACTGGGATCGGCGTATTCAGCATCTGCATGCCACGCAGATGCACCTTGAATTATATCTCATGTTCCCTGATTTCTTCAGGAATCTTGATTTGAACATTCCTGAATCCGGCAATGGCATTCCGGACATTATCAATGAAGGATTGTATAACATTGATCATTATCGCCGTATGCAAACTGCCGAAGGCGGTATTCGTGGCGGCATTGAGGCGGAAGAACATCCTATTCTGGGCCAAGGCGGATGGCAAGATTCCTGGCCGGCTTTTGCATATGCTCCTGATTTCTGGAGCAGCCACTGGTATGTCTCTGCAGCTGCACGTGCTTCTTATGCATTACGTAAGATACAGCCTGAACTGGCTGAGGTATACCGCGAAAGCGCACAGCGTGCTATGGACTGGGCCGAGGATCAATATGTGTCATTATTGGAAAAAGAGGGTCACAAATGGACTCAGCGTGCCCATCATAAAGCGCGAGAAACACGTGAACTGGCAGCGGTGGATATGTTCCGCCTTACCGGTGATGTCAAATATGATGTTTTGTACCAAGAGCTTCGCCAAGAACACAGCTATGAAGCTTCGTTTGTATATGCGACTCTTCCACAGGGGCATGGCGACTCTCATATTAGGCAGAAGTGCATTCATAGTATACTGATGGCGGCAGAACGTGCTTTGCAATTTGCTGCAAAAGCGCCTTTTCGATTGGCAACCTCAGATCCCGAACACACACGCATTGGTCCGTGGGCATCTTTCTATACGGTTCCAAACAATGTTGAATTGATGCGTGCGCATTATCTGACCGGTGATAGCCGGTATTTGGCAGGAGCAATTGATGCAAGCCAATTCGCTTGTGGTGCCAATCCCACCAATCTATGCTACACAACCGGAGTCGGACCAAAATGTCCAGTCAATGTGCTGCATCACGACAGTCGATTGACCGGGCAATCTGTTCCTGTAGGAATTACAGTATGTGGTCCTCATAATATGAACTTCAGTGATCGTGCTGGTTTTATTCCGTTTTTGCGAGCAGATTGTTTCTGGCCTGGCATCTATTCCTGGCCGGCATCCGAGAGTTACTTTGATGTATATCGATTACCTAGTCAAACAGAATATACTGTACAAGGCAACATTGGACCGAATGCATATAATTGGGGCTACTTGGCAGCAGCCAAAGCGTAAGTTACATCCATCCATGGAACTTGAATTTTACCCCCAGCAAGCGAATAGAAAACCATCCTTCTTGAACAATCGCAAAGGAGAGAATGTACAGTATACGGGAGGGATCGCATGATCACCATCGAGGTTATACCGAAAAATGACTCGGAGCTTATCCAATTTGCTATCGGAAAGCTGAAGCAAGCTCTAGAAGATACAGGGACCCCTAGTGAAGAAATCTCCCTCTATATTGCCTATGAAGAAAACCTTTATGGAATAATGGCTAGCGACACCGTCGGTCCCGAAGGGTTCGAATTCCGCAGAATCTTCATGGCTAATAAGAGCGAAGCATTCTTATGCATCCTTGCTAATGGCGAAAGAGGTGCGATGTACGGCACGTTGGAGTTAGCTGAACAGATCCGCAACGGCACGTCCATCGTCGAGGTCAAGGAAGGTGTTATAAATGCGCGATTTCCTTTCCGCGCCATCAAGTTCAACCTGCCTTGGTCCAGCTACCGAAGGAACGAATGCTTCGATCTGCAGATGGATACCATCCGTGACTTGGACTTTTGGCAAGGCTTTCTGGACATGATGGCCGAAAACCGGTATAATGCTTTGACCCTATGGAACCTCCACCCTTTTCCCTACATGTTCCGAACCGATGCCTTCCCTGAGGCCACCCCGCTGACGGATGAACAGCTTGCAGAGTGGAAGCAGTATTGGACGCAGCTGTTCCGAATGGCGAAGAATCGCGGGATTGAGACCTATATGGTCAATTGGAACATCATCGTCTCCGAGGCATTCCGTGATGCCTACGATGAAAATGCGGTGGTTGATACGGGGGACCATTATGGCTTCTCCTACGATAGTGAGCAAATTCGGCAATATACCCGTCAGAGCGTCACACAAATGATCGACGAGTATCCAGATCTGACGGGCTTTGGTGTTGCGCTGGGGGAGCGTATGAACGATATGACGCCCGAAGCTAGACAAGCTTGGGTTGAGGATGTCTATTACGAGGGAATCAAACGAGCAAGTCGTCCGATCAAATTCATCCATCGCGCGCCATTCTCCGTGGACCCGTCAATCACTCGAAACTCCATTGAGCAGAACGACCTGTTTGAAGGCCCCGTTTGGCTTGAGATCAAGTTTAACTGGTCCCATTCCTATACTTCTACTGAGCTGATGCTAACGCATGGTGGCTCCGACGGGATGAGCGGCTACTGGGAGCCTGCGCCGAGTAATTATAAAGTGACCTGGATGATACGCAACGAGGATTTCTTCACGTTGCGTTGGGCGAAGCCGGACTTTATTCGTGGGCATATCGCCAAAAACGGCCAAGACTATGTCGGTGGATATTATATCGGATCGGAATGCATGATTCCAGGCAAGGATTACTCCCATATCCAACCTCATCCGCATAAGCACTGGACGTATTCCTACGAGAAACATTGGCTGTACTATATGCTTTGGGGACGATTGTTGTACGATCCTTCCACGCCAGACTCTATCTTTACCAATGAGATGAATCGTCGACTTGGTGTGAATGTAGGAGAGACGCTCCTGCATGCCTATTCCCTTGCTTGCACGATGCCCATGGCACTCGGATCCTTTTATCAGTTCACATGGGACTTCACGTTATATGTGGAAGGTTTTCTTTCTACGAGCCAATGGGAATATGATGATGGCAAGGCCTTCATCTCGCTTGAGGACTTGCTGGCTAGTAAGCCAACCGATCCTTCCTATGTGTCGATCCGCGACTACGTTTCTTTGATGCGCAGCGGCCAATCTCTCAAAGGCCGTACAACTCCGCTACAGCTCGCGGATCAACTGGAGCACAATGCTCGGCAAGCGCTCGACTTAGTCGTAACGCTTCAATCCGACTCGCCGGGACTGCACTGCGAGATCGCCGACATACAGGCATGGTGCTATCTCTGCCTATACTTTGCCGATAAACTTCGTGCAGGCGTAGCCTATGAGACATTCCGAGTAACAGGTGACAAGGCCGAGCAAGCTAAGGCGGTAAACCTGATCCAAGCTACAGGGGCCGCCGGGCATTGGGAGGCGCTCGTGGAGATTACCAAGTCCCACTATGATCCGCAACCACTGATGCATCTTGGAAAAACGCCATTTCACTGGGAGCTTTTCCTGCCCCAGGTATACGAGGATGTCGAATACGTTCAACGTGAGCTTGTATAAAGGAATAACTCCAGCAACAGTACCAATGTCATTAAGTTAACGCGAAGGGCCAAATATCAAGAAAAAGAGCAGGTATTGAAGATAGCCTGCTCTTTTTTTCGTCTGAAAAAAATGCTTGACAAGTGGGTCAAATGTGTGCCGTAGACCCTTAAAAGCGAGGAGGTTACGCCAATGAATGAGTACGCCAATTCGCTAAAACAAACGCTGTCATCCCGTTCACGTTGTTAGACATTATCTGCGCTCTGGGGACGATGACCCCCCGCCCGATGTTGAAGGGCTGATTTACAAAAACATTTTGCCGATTCGACCCATTCGCCAACAATAAGAAATGGACGGCTTGACCAATCCGTCTGCCGGTTTATCGGCAAGGCACAAACCGTGCTCTCCTAGTCATTGTCGGAGGGGGCCTTATATCCATCGGTTATCAGGTAGATTCCTTAACGGACACGTATCTTGGCGATTGTGTTAAACGAGCTATCCTTCTTTTCTCAATTTCCTAGCGGGTATACGGACCGTTACGGCAGTCCCCATACCAAGTTTGCTATCAAAAGTAAGGCCGTAAACCGAACCATAAACCAGATGGATCCGTTCATTAATGTTTCGCAGTCCGTATCCGCTCCCTCTGGTTCGATTGTTAAGATCATTCGTGAACAGTTTCGATAGAATTTCAGGAGGAATCCCTGCACCGTCATCAGAAACGGTAATCACGATGTCTCCTTTGTCCAAATCGCCAGTAATCCGAATCGTTCCCGATTCCTCTTCTTTGCACAGTATGCCATGGATAATCGCATTCTCGACGATTGGTTGAAGAGTTATTTTCAAAATTCCATAGTCCATAATCTCTTCAGTCACTTGAATGTCAAACAGGATTTTATTCGCATAACGGGTACTTTGTATATGCATGTAACTGCTGACGTGGAGAAGCTCGTCACGGACGGAGATGATCGTATCTCCTTTGCTTAGGCTGAGCTTATAGAATTTGGAGAGAGAGGTTATCACCTGTTCAATCTCATCATTCATTCCTTTACGAGCCATCCAATTCAACATATCCAGTGTGTTGTATAGGAAGTGGGGGTTAATTTGCGCTTGCAGCGCCTTTAACTCCGCACTCTTGATTTCTTGTCCGGACCGGAATTGATCCTCCAACAATAGACCGATTTTGCCGACCATATAATTGTAATTCTCGATCAACTCACCGAATTCGTCCTTGGAAGACGGCAAGGAGAGTGCTGCTATGTTGCCTTCTTGCACGTTACGGATTTTACGCATGATCTGGGTTAAACGCGAAGTCATATAATTGGAAATCAGAACGGATAGAAGAAAAGCAATCAAGGCGATCACGATGAGCAGGATTAGCGAGTTTTGCAGCATGGCTCTGCTCTCGGAAGCAATCTCTTTTAGCGGAACTGCCGTAACCATATACCAATCCGTCCCGGGTATCATTCTGCTTTGGAGAAATACTTGATGGGATGAATTAGCCAGTTTGACAAAGTGAGGGCCTCTCTTCGCAGAGCTAATCACCTCATCCTTACCGATCTTATATTCCAGTTGAAGCGTATGATTCGCACTGGCGATAATTTCTCCGTTGGAATTTTGGATATATGTCAGGCTGTTCCGAATGGGGGCCGCGTTGACAAGAATATCAATGACCGCGTCTTCCGGGATGTCCAATCGGATGACGCCACGCAATTTCGAATAATCCTTAGGGTCGCGAAAGGGCCGGAGAACCGCAAGGAAATGTTCTCCGTTCACTTCCGAATCGGTGAAGTAAGAGCCGGGAGCCCATAGAATCCCTTTGCCGCTGTCCATCAAGCGCTTAAACCAATATGTCTGACGTGCTTCCTGCATACTAAACAGGTTGACATTCTCTTTGGAGAAAAACAATCGCTCGTCAACAAATAATTTGATGCTTTGGATATCCCGCTGGTCCTCAAAAGAGGATAAGAACGGCCGTAAATCCAGAAAATCTTTGTACTGAGTAAAGAAATCTTCGGTATGCTTCTCTGATGTCAGTAAATCGGTAAGCATCTTTTCAGACATAAGGATATCACTCACATAGCGGATATTCTGAAATTTATAGGATAAAAAAGAGAAGGACTGGTCAAAATTCCGTTCGACCGAGAATGAGGTCCGATTTAAGAATTGTTTGTAAATCTGCTCGGAAGATAGATAGAAAAAGCCGCCAAGCGGAAGGACAATTAAAATGAAGAAGGCAAGGATCAGCTTATGTCTAAGCTTAAGATCGGAGAAAAATCTGAACGCACGGTCCGAATGCAGCCTCATCGTCGGAGTCCCTCCCTGTACTCGGATGGCGTGCATCCGGCGATCTTACGAAAGCACTTCGCGAAGTAGTCACCGTTGATATACCCCACGCTTATCGAAATATCGGCGACTTTGCGTGTAGGATCGCGCAAAAGCTCTTTGGCTCTATCGATACGGTACTCCGTAATATATTGATTAATCGTTTGACCCGTTTCCTGCTTGAAGCGGTTGCACAGATACGAGGTTGTTAGCATTGTCTTGGCGCTGATTTGACCAATGGACAGATCGATATCCGAGTAATGGTCGTGCACGAATTGAAGGATACTGTTAACAACGCCGCTATAAGGAGACTTTTCCATGATCAGAGCCGCATAACGTTCCACCTTCATGACGAGGAAATTTCTCAGCTCGCTTAAGGTGTCGAAATCGTTTATCAAGTTCCACAAGAAGCCGGAGCTATCGACATCGTCGAATAAGCGGATGTTCTGATCCGCAGACACTCGAATTAGTGACATTAGAAGTTGAAAATAGATATCTTTAACATGATTGACCATCGTGTTCTTATGCTGCTTGATATCGAATGTAAGGCTGGAGATGAGCCGAAGCGCTTGAGCAATTTCTTGTTTGGACAGATGCTCTCTAAACAAATCCACTAAACGAGAATCGAATGAATACGCGGGACTTTGATTCTCATTATAACCGTATACGGAATAACCGTTAAAGTACATATGCTGCAAGGCAATAACGGCTGTGCGGTAAGATTCTTCGGCTAAGGCCAATCCAATGACCGGCTTGCCTATTGCGACAAAAACACTTTCCTTGTCCGGTAGTGTATCCAATAAATTCGAGGCGAACCGATCGGTAGCATCCTGTAGGTCGTCCAGATTGCCGGATGTGACATACAGGTGGATGATGATATGAGACTCGTCCTTCAGGGCAGCAATGCCTGTCGTACTGGATTCCGTCAATAAACTAGAAACCCAGCCATAGATGTACTCCGCTGTCAATTCCAGCGGTTTCCGCTTCAACATGTTCTTCTTACGGACCTTAATAAGCAGTGTCTGCAGACGCATCTTGGAAGAAAATGTATATCCGGCTAGCAGCGTTAACTCTCTAATCCGCTCTTTATCGAATAGCGGTTTCGTAATCGCTAATGCGAGTTCGCTTGAAATGAGCGGCACTGCGGCGGAGAGCATATTCATTTCTGCTGTGGACTTCAATCCTGTCGATCGAATCTGCGAAACCGCGAGCCGAAGGGCCTCCTGCAATTCGCTTAATTCTAAGGGTTTCTCGACATAGGATACGGCTCTAAGCTTAATGGCCGATTTCAGATATTGCTTGTCAGAGAAGCCGCTCATAAAGATAATCTGACAATTCGGCTCCAGCTCCCGATAAGCGGTCGCAAGCTCTATCCCATCCATTTTAGGCATTCGCACGTCGGTTAGCAACAACTGCGGGCGCTCCCGGCGTGCGATATCGAGTGCTTTGCTCCCATTGCTGGCCTGAAACACGGTCACGATTCCGAATTCGTTCCAGGTAATTGCCCCTGCAACCCCCTCTAGCGTAAATGGATCATCGTCCGCGATTATAATCTTAAGCACGATTCGTACCTTCTTTCGTCAAACTTATATTACTGATGGTACAAAATATTTGGCTAGATTACAACTCTGTCGGGTTATAAACATGTAGGTGATCCGTCATACTAATGATATCGCTTTCGTGATAACGTCAAAGAGAACAGGGGGTTCAACAGTGAAACGCGAGCCGTTGGTGAGACATCTGATCAAAAACCGGCTACTAGTATTGATGTCACTGCCGGCAGTCATCTTTTTCTTCATCTTCAGCTATTTGCCCATAGCCGGATTGGTTATCGCTTTTAAGCAATACAACTATCACGACGGTATTTTGGGAAGCCCGTGGGTGGGATTTGACAATTTTCGGTTTTTCTTTATCTCAGGCAAGGCTTTGCTTGTGACGACTAACACCTTTCTGTACAACATCGCTTTTATTATCGTTAACAATATTCTGGAGATCATACTCGCGATCGCGCTAGTGGAATTGACAGGCAAGTGGTTCCGCAAAATCACGCAATCCATGATGCTCTTGCCGTATTTCGTATCTTGGGTAACTGTTGGGCTGCTGGTCTACGGATTTATTAATTATGATTCGGGCATCATTAACGGCTTCATGCGAACGAGCGGCAACGAACCGATCGACATATACAATTCCCCAGGATACTGGCCTTTCTTGATTATCCTTGTCAATGCATGGAAGTCGATTGGTTACGGTATGATTTACTATCTGGCCGCGATTATGAGTATGGATACCGAAGTATATGAAGCGGCACATATTGACGGGGCGAACATTTTCCGACGGGTTTGGCATCTGACCTTGCCTCATCTTGTCCCAACCATCGTCATTCTGGTGCTCCTCGCAATCGGGAATATCTTTCGAGGCGATTTCGGCTTGTTTTACCAGCTAGTTCAGAATAACGGCGTCCTGTTCGACAAGACCGATGTCATCGACACATTCGTCTTCCGTTCCCTGCTCACTACAAGAGAGGAAGGTATGGCGGCAGCGGCAGGCTTCTATCAATCGATTCTGTGCTTTGTCACGATTATTGCTGCGAATTATATGGTCAAAAAATACGACAAAGATTACTCGTTATTCTAGGAAGGAGGAACCAGCTTGAAAAAAACAACTGCGGATATCGTGATTTTCAATATCCTATCGTATCTGCTGCTTGGTGTCTTCGCAGTCCTTTGTGTCGTGCCATTCCTGATGGTCTTGTCCTCCTCCTTAACGAATGAGCAGGAGATTATACGGAACGGATATACTCTTATCCCGAAATCCATGACGCTCGAAGCTTACAAGGTTGCTCTGCAGGACCCGATGATCATTCTGAGAGCTTACGGCGTTACGATATTTGTTACCGTAATCGGTACCATCGTTAGCGTATATCTGATGGCGATGACAGCTTACGTCATTCATAAACGCAATTTCCGCATAGCGAACGGTTTAGCTTTCTATTTCTTCTTCACTACGCTGTTCAATGCCGGTCTAGTTCCCTGGTATATCTTGATCACGCAATACTTGCACATGAAAGACAATTTGCTAGTCCTTATTGTGCCTGCGCTGTTCAATGTTTTCTACATGATAGTTATGAAAGCGTTCATGCGGGGAGTGCCGGAAGCGTTAAGTGAATCTGCGGTCATGGATGGGGCGAACGAGTTTCGCATATTCAATTCCATTATGCTTCCCTTAAGCAAACCGATGCTTGCTACCATTACGCTCTTCGTTGCCTTGTTCTATTGGAACGACTGGTATCTTTCCATGCTGTTCATCTCGGAAGAGAAGCTGCGGCCGCTGCAGTTGCTTCTGTACAATCTGGTCACAAACTCTGATGAGCTGCGAAGAATTATGCAGCTATCCGGCGGAGGTGCATCCGTTGACTTGAGCAGCATGCCTACAAACTCGCTCAAAATGGCGGTTACCATAATCGCCACCGGCCCAATTCTCTTACTGTACCCCTTCGTACAGCGGTTCTTTGTGAAAGGACTTACCTTGGGCGCTGTGAAAGGCTAAAACCGGATTAGCTTATATAACTTTTTAGGAGGGTCAATATGCAAAACAAACGATTTAGATGGTTTTCCGTTCTGGCTGTTGTTATGGCATTTGCGCTGGTATTGTCAGCATGCAACGGGAACAACGGTAATTCCGAGAATGGAAACAAGCCGGACAATACAACTGGCTTGGAAGAAGTAACGCTTAAGATGATTCTGCTTGGAGACAAGCCGGCTGATGCCGACCTCGTCTATGAGAAATTAAGCAAAATGGCAAAGTCCGATATCAACGCCAAAATCGAAGTGACAAACTTTACCTGGGGCGAGTGGTCACAGAGATACCCTCTGCTTTTCTCCGCCGGAGAGGATTTTGACCTGATCTACGCATCCACTTGGACTGATTATCAAGGTTATGCGAATAAGAAAGGGTTTCTGGAGCTGACTGAGCAGCTTTTGTCAAAGAACGCGCCGATTACGTGGGAGAAAACGCCGAAAGATGCTTGGGAACAAGCCAAAGTTAACGGCAAGGTGTACGCTGTGCCGCAGGCTGTGCAGGAGAATGGGGCGATGGCTTTCCTGCTGCGAGGAGATCTAAGGGAACAATACAAGGTGCCGCCTGTTAAGGATTTGGCTGGGCTTGATGCCTATTTAACGGCGATTGCTAAAAACGATCAAGGAATCATCCCGTTTGCTTATCATCGTGCGACTGAAGGATTCTTTAAGTGGTTATTCGTTCCAAATCCGCAAGACTATGACAACAAAAATATAAATGAGATCGTGAGTTATAGTATCTTTAGCAAAGATGGTTTAAAAGCTAATGATGAATACAAGTCTGAAAAGTATAAAAAATTTGCAAACACCATGTTCCGCTGGCAAAAAGACGGCATTATCTCAAAGAATGCATTATCGCAAAAAGAAAAATCATTTGAGTTGTACCAAGCAGGGAAATCAGCGGCAGCCGTCTCATCACTAGATCAAATATCAAACATTGCCGTCGCTGTTAACAAAGCCCACCCAGAATGGAAGACGGAAATATTCATTCCGGAATTAAAATATTCTCCTTCAAGCTATATGCAAAATGGTGTTGCCATCAACGCGCGATCGAAGAATCCTGAGCGCGCACTTATGTTCCTTGACCTGTTGAAGTGGAATAAGGCTTACTCCGATTTGACGTGGTACGGCATTGAGGGCAAGCACTGGGAGCCTGTAGGCGAGGATCGCTTCAAACCACTTGCCGATTCTTCTAAATATCCGCCAGGGGCAAACGACCCTTGGGGCTGGCGCGGACCGAACGAAAGATGGAGCGTCGAGTCGCCCGATGAAATCGTGAAAAATTTGAAGGACTATCGGAAAGAAGTACATGAGATGCCATATGGAGCAAACTTTGTATACAGTGGGGACAAGGTGAAAAATGAATTGGCAGCGATTAAAAATCTTGCCGAGCAATATATGTATCCTGCTTCTGTCGGTTTAATTGAGTACGAAAAAGCGTATGCGAAGTATATAGAAGCAGCTAAAAAAGCAGGTTTAGAGAGAGTGCTTCAGGATGTGCAGGAGCAGATGGATGCTTACAAGGCAAACCATCCTTAACCTTTAGTACCTAAATAAATAAGAGACCCGCAGCGCGGATGACGCTGCGGGTTTCTTTCAAAATAAACATGAACCTCAACAAAATGAAAAGCGAGTTGATTCTTATGATCGGCACTTGGCAATTTCTGCATCGTACGCCAGAATCCACCATCAAAATGCAGTTTTCCATCGAAGAGAAAGAATCTTACGTATTATCCGGTCGTACTTGAACCATTCCCGTTCCCGATCAGCATTGACACACTGAACGTTGAAGGAAATGTTCTTACAGCCACGGGTTCATCGGCTTTTGTGCCCGATGAGCAGTTTACATTTGAATTGATTTTCGAGAAAGAGGAGTTCCAGGGAAAGGTTAAGCTGGCCTATCAGGATGTGTTTGTGGCGAAGGGTGCGAAAGGACCTGGCCCGACACTGGAAGAAATGTTGATCTCCGAGGTTGCCCCTTATCGGAAGCAGGATGTGAAGAAAAGGGATAGTCAAGAGATCCGTATAGCCGTTGACGCTCTTCTCAGCAAGATGTCCATCACGGATAAAATCGGTCAAATGAGCCAGTGTATGTCGACAAACATCTCCCTCGGAACAGATATTGAATCTGAGTCGCCGGAGAAATTGATTCGAGAAGGCCGGGCAGGGTCGGTACTTGCGGCGGTCAATAGCTATCGCGTGTTCGAGCTGCAGAAAATCGCGGTGGAGCAATCCCCGCACGGTATTCCGTTGCTATTCAACTTTGACGTGATCCACGGGTTTCAGACCGTATTTCCCGTGCCGCTCGCTTGGTCCTGCAGCTGGGATTTGGAAGCCATTCAAGAAGCTTGCTCGATTGCCGCGAGGGAAGCGACCGCAAGCGGGATTACTTACAACCACGGCCCGATGGTCGATGTTACAAGAGACCCGCGTTGGGGCAGAGTCGTGGAAGGCGCAGGCGAAGATCCTTACCTGGGAAGTCTGATCGCCAAAGCTCAGGTAGAAGGCTACCAAGGCAACAATTTACATGACCCGGAGTCACTTATCGCATGTTTAAAGCACTTCATCGCCTATGGAGCTGCCGAGGCAGGGCGCGATTACAATACGGTGGATATATCGGAAGGCACTTTGCGGAATGTGTATTTGCCGCCCTTCCAAGCCGGGATTGAAGCGGGAGCCGGGTCCGTGATGAACGCCTTTAATACGTACCAAGGGGTTCCGGTGGCAGGAAACCGTTACATCCTGAACGATTTGCTGAGAGATGAACTGGGTTTTGACGGGATACTGATATCCGATTACGGCTCCATTGACGAGATCGTCGCGCATGGGAATGCCAAGGACAGCAAGGAAGCGGCGAAGAAAGCTCTTGATGCAACGTTGGATATCGAAATGGTAACCCGTTCATATGATTATTTGCATGAATTAATCGAACAAGGTCTCGTTAGAGTAGAGCAACTGGACGAAGCGGTTCGCCGCATCCTGACTTATAAGTATAAGATCGGCATTATGGATGATCCGTTTCGCTACATCCGTCCGGAGAAGGAACAGGAATACCACTTCAATGTAAGTCATCTGGAAGCAAGCCGAGACTTAGCGCGAAAATCCATCGTCATGTTGAAGAATAACGGCGTCCTTCCGCTAGCAAGCAAGGAAAGTAAGGTGGCAGTGATCGGGCCATTTGGCGATAGCCAAGACTTGCTTGGACCTTGGCAGTGGTCTCGCTATGCGAATAAAACCGTTACGCTCCGGCAAGGACTCGAGGAACAAGGAGTATCGGCCGAGCGCATCATAATCGAAGAAGGTTGCAAGGTTGAAGCCGCAATCCAGGGCGGTTTAGAGCGGGCAGTTGCTGCGGCGAGGGAGGCGGACATTGTTATTCTTGCGCTCGGTGAGAGCAGCGAGATGTCCGGTGAAGCCGCATCCCGCATGGACATTACGCTTCCGAAGATCCAGCAGGAGCTTGCGGAAGCAGTTGTCAAGGCAGGTAAACCTACCGTTCTGGTGCTGACCAATGGCCGTCCGCTTATTTTGGGTTGGTTCGAGCGCAATGTGGATGCGATCTTAGAGACGTGGTTCCTGGGATCGCAAGCCGGGCATGCAATAGCCGATGTGCTCTTCGGAAACTATAATCCGTCCGGCAGGCTGACGATGAGTTTTCCTGCTCATATCGGGCAAGTGCCGGTATACTACAATCACTTCAGCACCGGAAGGCCAGTAACGGAAAGCAACAAGCATCTGAAATTCTTCTCAAAATATATTGATGGTCCCAATGAGCCGCTATATCCTTTCGGCTACGGACTAAGTTATACGAAATTTGAATATACGGATATTCGTCTATCCCACTCCCGCATGAACGCTGCGGAGACCATTACCGCCAGCGTAGTGGTGTCGAATACAGGGACTGTGCAGGGAGAGGAAACGGTACAGCTATATATTCAGGACATCTGTGGCAGTGTGGTTCGTCCGGTAAAAGAACTTAAGGGGTTCAAGAAGGTGACACTAGCCGGGGGAGAAGCAAGAAAAATTACCTTCAACATTACCGCAGCAGAGTTGGCTTTTTGGAACGCAGATAGGCACTATGAGGCTGAACCGGGAGAATTCAAGGTTTATATCGGGCCTAATTCCCGTGACGTAAAAGAAGCGTCGTTCGAACTTATCCCTTTGGAGGAAGAGACATGACCTACAAAGATGCCAGCAAGCCTATCCATGAGAGAGTCGAAGACTTAATGGAAAGAATGACATTGAAGGAGAAAGTAGCGCAGCTGTTTTGCGCAAATTCATACGGTGGAGAGACCGTGTATGACACCAGATACGAGAAGTTAATAGATGGAATTGGAACCATCAGTTATTTGAATGACTCCCTGACGGGTGACAATAAGAAGGACAAGGAAACGATAAGAAGCATACAAAAATTTTTGGTTGAAGAAACCAGACTAGGTATTCCAGGGCTGTTCCATAGCGAGGGAATATCTGGCGCGCAGATCCCCGGCGCAACGACCTTCCCGCAGTCTACCAATCTTGCTGCGACCTGGGAGCCGGCTTTAGCCCGAAAAATGGGTGAGGTTGTCAAAAAACAACTAAGAGCGTATGGGTTCAAGGCTGTGCATTCCCCTCTTTTCGATTTGGGACGAGATCCGAGGTTTGGAAGAATCGGCGAGACCTATGGGGAAGACCCCTATTTAGTTGCACAAATGGGCGTAGCTTTTGTCAAAGGCATTCAAGGTGATGATGAAGTCATGGCGGCCGCCAAGCACTTTGTCGGTTATGGAAACGCGGAAGGGGGAAGAGGCGGCGGGGAGCAGCAAATAGCGGAAAGAAAATTGCTGGATAGTTATTGTTTTCCATTCGAAGCGGCCATTCATGAGGGGAATGTGAAAGCCATCATGAATAGTTACGGAATTCTCAACGATCAGGCCGTGTCTACATCAAAGTGGTTGCTTACCGATATTCTAAGAAACAAATTAGGATTCAATGGGCTGGTCGTCGCAGATTATGGCAGTATCACGCATTCCACTCTACGGTATAGAGTGGCGGAAGATGCGAAAGAGGCAGCCATTCTGGCGCTCAAAGCGGGGATGGATGTCGAACAGCCTGGCAATCAATGCTATCAGCACTTGGTGGAAGCCGTTGAATCCGGCGAAATCGAAGAAGCCTATATCAACCAGTCCGTCAGACGGGTGCTCGAGACCAAATTCAGATTAGGGCTATTCGAGAACCCTTATGAAGACGGTGATTTCTTCTATGAGATTCAAAAAGAGGAGAATGCAGAATTATCACGGGAGATCGCGGAAAAATCGATGGTATTGGTGAAGAATGAAGACCACATTCTGCCGCTCAACAAGAGCCTGAAAGTAGCGCTGATCGGCCCCAACTCCGACACCAAAACCAACTTCTTTGGCGGATATTCATCGGTAGGGTCCGCTAGCACAAGAAGCAGCGATTTCGACAAATCCGAAGAAGACAGCTTCCTGAGAATGCTTTACACGGGGACGATTACCGAGCATAAAGAATCATTAAAGTCGGCTGGAATTGAGTTTGAAGACCAGCCAACCCCTGAGCAAAGAGAAATCATTATGAACATGATCAGGCAGAATTTAGCGGCAGATGCTTCCTCCAAAAGAATCTACAAGACGAATGAAGAATTTGTTCAAATGTTCTATCCAGATTGTAAATCCGTCAAAGATGCGCTGGAAGAAGCACTTGGAGCAGAGCGTGTGCTGCACGCCAATGGCTGCAAGATATTCAAGGCCATCGATGGCGGGATTGAAGCCGTAAAAGCTGCGGTAGTGCAGGCGGATGTTGTCATTGCAGTATTAGGCGGCAAAGAAAGCATGATCGATCCTGAAGCGACTTGCGGGGAGAATAAAGATAACATCAACATCGGTCTGGAAAAGGCTCAATTGGAACTTATGGAAGAAGTATTTAAGATGAATAAACCGGTGATCTCCGTTATTGTGGATGGCCGGCCGTTAGCTACGCCATCTGTGAGCGAACATAGTAAAGCCGTCTTGTACGCTTGGCTTCCGGCACAGTCTGGAGCCGAGGCGATCGTGAATATCCTTACCGGAAAGACGAATCCAAGCGGGAAACTGCCGGTGACCATTGTCAAGGATGCAGGTCAGATCCCCATGTACAACAGCAGATTGCCGCTCTACGTGGAGATCAATGAATGGGCGGAGTATATTGACAACAACAAGAATAGACCGTTATATCCTTTTGGACATGGATTAAGCTATACAGCGTTCGCATACAGCGACCTAAAACACGACAGTTTGGTTCAACCTGACGGAGATCTGAACATGGAATTTAAGCTGAGCAATAGGGGACAGGCTGCCGGGGATGAAGTGGTTCAGGTTTATATCCGGGATCGAGTGAGCAGCGTGGCAAGACCTGTGAAGCAGCTGGTTGGATTTGCACGGGTTAGCTTGGATGTGAACGAAACGAAGAAGGTTGCGTTCAAGATCAACATGAAGCAGCTCGCCTTCCATGACTTGAACATGGATCAGGTCGTGGAACCGGGCATGATGGATGTGTTCATCGGCGCATCATCCCAGGATATCCGATTGAAGGGTGTTTTTGAAATTACAGGAGAAAAACGGATTGTGGAACGAAAGGCATTCTCATCAAAGGTGATGATTACAACACTTTAATAACTGGAACGAAAAGCGAGAAAAAGAAAGTGGACAACAGCGACGGTCATGGACGATTAACTTGTCCATGGCCGTCGAGACTTTCTTAATTTGAATACACAAGAACTTTAAAAAAGACAATCCATACGCCGCCGGGCGGAAAAAAAACGCGAGCCTGATTACGCTGCCGGTAATGGAGGGCCCCCACGGGAATAACCGCCTATTTACAGAAGGGGTTCACCGGCGGTTTCTACATCGCCGGTAAAATAAATGAAATTAAAATTAGGAGGAATTATCCATGGCATGGTGGAGAAATAAGCCGATGAGGCTGATTCAGACAAATTTGAGAGAGATTGACGCAGGGCTGGATATCGACGAGTTTATGGAGAGCCTGGAGGAGTTCTCGGCCAATGTTCTGCTGTTTAATGTAGGAGGAATTGTAGCCAACTATCCATCCCTGCTTGAATTCCATTATGTCAATCCCAATATGAAGGACGATTTTACCGGGAAGGTTATTAAACGCGTTCATGAACGGGGCATGAAATTTATTGCACGGTTCGATTTCAGCCGCATAAATGAGGCTTGCGCTTTACCCAATCCGGACTGGCTGTATCGAAGCGTTGACGGAGAAATCGTCAATTATAACGGACAGGTTCATACTTGCGTCAATGGGTACTACCAGCAGAAATATTCGCTCTTAATATTGCGGGAAGTGGCCGAAAAATATCCCATTGACGGTGTATTCTTCAATATGCACGGGTATGTGACTCACGACTACAGCTACAATTATTTTGGAATTTGTCAATGCGGCAGCTGCCAAAAGCGGTTTTTCGAATGGACCGGCCATGAGCGTCTGCCTCTTAAAGAGGACCCGAACGATCCGGTGTTCAGGGATTATGAACGGTTCCGCACCGAGACCGTCGAGGAATTGTTTCTGCGAAGGGTAGCTGTAGTTAAAAGCGTCAATCCTCATATCGCGGTTTGCAACTATACGCATGAAGGCACCGACATCTTCCGCAAGGAATCCAACACGGGGATTAATCGGCCTCTTCCGGAATGGAATTACTCCGCTACGGAAAACGTACGAACGGTTCTCTGCTCTTGGGAAGGGATGGCCGTGAGCAATTCGGCGGTTCACTTCGTTGATTTCGCTATGCGACATACGGCGGTTTCTCCGTTTTTAACCGGGCAACGTTTGGCTCAAGATCTCGTGAACGGCGGCTGGCTCGATTACTACGTGATTGGGACGCTTATTAATCAGAATGACCGACTTTGCTTCGATCTCGTAAAGGATATTTTCCGTTACCATCAGGAGCATGAAGCGTATTATGCGAACCTCAAATCTTTAGCCGAGGTGTGCCTGGTCGTTCCGGAGAGCAGCGGGATCTACGGAAGTAAAAATGAGTTTAAAGGAATCATGAGGATTTTGGCGGAAAACCACGTGCAATACGACCTTCTGCACGATAGCGAGCTGCAATCGCCGCAGGCTTATCATAAGCTTTGCCAATATAAGGTTCTGATCCTTGCCGACCAGCGAAGCATGAGCGACGATGCCGTGAAAGCTATTGACCGGTTCGTCGAGCAGGGAGGCAAACTCCTGGCAACCGGTCTCACGTCGACCTGCGATCTTAAAGGACATCCGCTCGGACGCATCCGTCTGGATAGCATTGGCGCTACGGAGTTTGTCCTTAAACCGAAGGTACAGGGAGCTTATTTCCGAATTCGTGAGGAAGATAAAAAGACGCTCCGAAACTTTGAACAGCTTGATCTGGTGTACCTGTACGGGGAAGCGTTGGAATGCAAGCTTGAGGAAGGAGCAGCAGGACTCCTTGGGTTAATTCCGTCGTGTATGTTCGGACCGCCGGAGAAATGCTACATCACCGAGGAGACGGACATTCCCGGATTGATTTACAGTCGCTACGGAAAAGGGGAAACAGCCTATATTCCATGGGGTATCGGAGCGCACTACGAGAAGCTGAGCTATCACGGCCATGCCCTCCTCCTGATTGCAGCGCTCCAGGATGTACTCGCCCACCGGGAGCCGCTGCAGGTGAGTGCCCCAGCCGTCGTTGAAGTATCCTTCCATCAGGGGCCTTCGCGACGCTTGGTAAGCGCCGTAAATGTATCCGGCCAGCTAGGGACCGCCTTCCATGCGCCGATTCCGATCCGGGACATTCGCATCACCTTGCAGGCCGACTCACCTCCTTCCCGAGTTTATGGGCTACGCCGCGCCGGGGATATTCCGTTCGTTTACAACGAAGGACAAGTTTCATTTGGTCTGGAGGAGCTGGACTTATTTGAGACGATTGTGATTGAGGAGTAAACGGCAAGATTACTAAGGAGGCTAATACATTGAGAGACATTAAAGTCGTTCTTACAACGGTGGACTATAAAGAAGAGCATTACCGCAAATTAGCTCAAGCCTTTGAACCGGCATCGCTTATCCGCCTGCGCGGAGACGATCATGAGGGCATCCGGCAAGCGCTTGAGGTTGCCGATGTGGCAGTGCTGACCGGCGATCTTGACGAACGCTTCGTTCAAGCACCGCAGCTCCGGTGGATTCATTGTGATCACGCCGGACTCAACGGGTGTGCCCGGCCGGAGTTGTTCGAGCGCGGCTTGCTCGTCACCAGCTCGGCGGGTCGTTCGTCCCCCGTCCTGGCGGAACATGCGCTATTTTTTATGCTGGCTTTGGCTTATCAATACCCGAGATTCCTCGAAGCTCAGCGGGCCCATCAATGGGGGGTACCCGGTCAGAACGAGCTTCGGGGATTGTACGGACAAACGGTCGGCATTATCGGTATGGGCAATACCGGTATGGAACTGGCAGTGCGGTCTAAGGCACTGGGCATGCGCGTGCTCGGGTATCGCCGGAGCAGCGCTCCCCCATCACCAGGGGTGGATCGGCTCTACTGCGCCGCTGACGGTGGTTCCTTGGACGAACTGCTCGCCGAAAGCGATTTTATTGTGCTCGCGATTCCGCTCAGCGATGCTACCCATCACTTGATTGGCCGCCGGGAGCTGGCATTGATGAAGCGTTCCGCTTGTATTGTCAATATGGCGCGCGGAGCCGTCATAGACGAGGAAGCATTAATTGAAGCTCTTTACGCAGGACGGATCGGCGGTGCCGGGCTCGACACCTTCACACAGGAACCGCTGCCATCGGACAGTCCATTGTGGGAGGCGCCCAACACGCTGATTACACCGCATACAACGCCGCAGGTACCGGACCGTACCGGCCGCTCCATCGATATTATCGCGGAAAATGTACGACGCTACAGAGCCGGAGAGACGCTGATCAATCAGCTGCGGCCCGGCGATGTGTATACGAAGCAATCGTAAGAGGAATTACAGCGAATCGTGACATGAAATGCGATTGTGTACCTCGGCACATTGACCGGTGAGTATCGTTAGATTATTACGGCTTGTCCTGCGCAAGGATAGGATTCGGAAACTGCAGGGTGAATTCAATTGCACGGATTAGCGAAGCAACGAACTGTACCGGTCAATAGGGGGAGGGCCTAAGATTTTTATATTATTCGACATTACCACTCATTTTTTGATTTCTCCTTTATCTCGCTTGACAGTCATTTAATAATCCAGGCGTAAAATGTCCATACGTAACGGGTTTGAATCACGGGTTGGAAATTCATCAAATAATGTCTGTATCTGCCTCTTCGGTTCGTTTGATAAGAATGATTACGGGAACGATTACGTCTCCAGGAGAAAATCCAGAACAAGCTCCTCGGCAGTATTTATTATTATAACCACGCAGCCGGCCTGGTGTTGTCGACCAGCTCCGGACATCAGGCGGTCAATGATTTCCGGTATAAGGAAGACATTGAATGGCTGGAGCAAACGGGCTTGGACGGACAATGGATGAATTTGCCGAAGGGCCAGGAAGATGGATACATTTCATTCTCGCTGAGACTGCCTATGCTCGCTTCCAAGCAATTTCAAGGACTGCTGGTCATGCAGGTCGACGTCAACCAGATCATCCAATATTTCTCCAGTGTATCGATGCTAGCCAAAGTCCAATCGATTGTAGTGCTTGACGAGCGGCATCTCCCCCTGTTCCAAACGCCACAAGGAAGCACACCTAACCAATACGTCAGCAGCACCATGATCCAAGCGATCTCTGCGGACAGCGGCAAGAAGGGCAATACGCTTAGGGGAACTGATTCTGAAGGAGAACCGGTTTATTATTCCTATAAAAAATCGTCTTCCGGGAACGTGTATATTTCCATAATGCCATCCCGTCTCATGTTGGAACAGCTTGGCTGGATTCGCTGGATTACCTTTTCTGCGGTCCTGGTCTTGTTGGCGCTCGGTATTATGATCGCTTTTATTACTCTGAGGCGGGCATACAATCCGATCCAACAGTGGGTCACTTACCTCACAAAGGAAAAAACGTGGCTCGGCGAACAGCTCGACCGCTCGATTCCCCCTCTGATGGAACGGTTGCTTCAGCAGTGGCTGGCCGGCAATTACATCCACAGCCCTACGCTCTATGACGAGTGCCGAAAATATGGCATTCCCGTGGACGGCGTTTATGTGACGCTGCTCGTGAAGGTGGAGAATCTGTTTAAGGAGGGGCGGTTCAAGCCGGAGGATAAACCGATTATCACCTTCGCGATAATTAATGTGATGAACGAGTTGCTGGCAAACTCCGATCATCTGCATGGCAACGTGCTGCACGATCATTAGGGACAAGGTACAGCCATCTTGTACTTCAGCCGGAACATGGCGGAGGATCGGATGCTGCAGCAAACCATGCAATTCGCCGCCACGATCCAGACGGCGCTCAGTCAATATTTGAAGCTGAGCATCTCGATTGGCATCGGCAGGTTCTACCCGCACATCGCGGACATCCGCCTCTCTTACCGGGAAGCGAAACTTGCATTGCAGAACCGAATGTATAAAG
This sequence comes from Paenibacillus hamazuiensis, assembly GCF_023276405.1. Classification (NCBI taxonomy): domain Bacteria; kingdom Bacillati; phylum Bacillota; class Bacilli; order Caryophanales; family Paenibacillaceae; genus Paenibacillus; species Paenibacillus hamazuiensis. The sequence goes on along the minus strand of NZ_JALRMO010000001.1, from coordinate 5,368,755 downwards.
AGGACGAATCGATTCTGTATATCGGAGATCTGGAGGACGGGCTGAAGCAATCGGCGTTCCGCTATCCCCGCTCTATGGAGCAATCCGTTGTGAAGGCACTCTCTCTCGGCAAGCTGCAGGACGCTCAATCCGCGTTAGACCAATTTATTCGCGAGCTTCAGCCTTCGCGCTCTTATGCGATCAGCTCCCAAAGCTGCTACATGCTGCTTGCTGCCATTGTCGCATCCCTGGAAGAGAAGGGCGGCCGCACGCCGGATTTGCTGGAATTCGATGTGTTCGAACAGCTCCAGGCCAAGGAAACACGCGAGGATATGTATGAATGGTTTGCCGAATATTTGTTCCCGCTGTACGAAAAAATTGCCGACGACAATTTCAGTAAGTCGTTGGCTGGGGCACGATTATATTCCTGGCTGCAACACCGTACCTACGACGGTGACGAAGATAGACGCTAAAACAGCAAAACGTTTGCCGAGAAATCTGTGTACAAGAATGGAAACATCTTAGATTTGTTTAACGGCGAGATCGTAGCGAGCACCATTTCTGACAAGCAAGACACCACCTTTGTACTGGATACGGCTCAATCAATTGCCATCCCTTCCAGGAGCGATGCTCCATAGCGATCAGGGCAGTGTCTACACGTCTCAGGCGTCCCAAAGGAAAAGGCATTACCATGAGCATGTCCCGCAAGGGAACGCCTGCTTATAATGCCCCCATCGAATCGTTTCATTCCACACTAAAGTCTGAAACGTTCTATCTCGAAGGTTTGACCCATACAACGACGGCAATCGTTGAACAGACCGTTCGAGACTACATCATTTACTATAACTCAGTTCGCATTCAAACAAAACTAAATAACCAGTCGCCGGCTGATTACCGACGACTGGCTGCTTAACTTGAAAGGTGTTTTGATCCTTGCCTCAAAAACGGATTTTCCAGGAGTATGACGGGCCTTGTCAGACAAGAGCATGGCTGTTGGTTGAAAGGTCTAAGTTTGTTTTTATGTATCTTATAAACATTCACGGTTTATCCGGCAGTGTTATATAATATCAGTCTTAAGTTGATGTTATAAAAACAACCCTAAACGGACGTTTTTTGTCTCAAATGATCATATAACCCACACCGGACGAACAGAAGACAACTATCCGGACATGCACCAAAGACTGGAGATTAGCCCGGGTTTGTTGCCCGAACATCTCCAGTCTTTTTTCAGCTTGATCAATATTTATTTCTGAGAATCAATAAGGATACACTGGCC